>NZ_JAYFUY010000074.1:0-24148 GCF_059933065.1 Blautia sp. HA3515
TAATTCTTATGGCACTGCAGCACAGAAGGACATTTCTGCTTTTTCTTCGTCTATGCTAGGAACTGTAAAGGCAAAAGAATTCGGTGAAGTAGGTGACTGCCTACGTGAACTTCAAGTGGCAATTAACAGTACTGCTGCACCACAGAAAAAAGGATTACTTGGTCTGTTTCGGAAGGGAAAACAGAAAGCTTCATATGTGATTGCAAATTATGAAAGTGCTGAAATGACTATTAAAAAGATTGAAAAAGATCTGAAGAGACATCAGCAAGCTTTGACAAAAGATATTTATGTGTTTGAGCAGATGTATGATCTAAATCTGGATTGCTATAAAGAACTGACAATGTATATTTTAGCAGGAAAGAAAGCCCTTGAAATTGCAAGAAATACAAAACTGGCTGAGCTTAGAAACAAAGCAGAATTAACGCAGGATCAGTTGGATATTCAGCTTTGTAAAGATTACGAGGACGCATGTCAGCGTTTTGAAAAGAGGGTATTTGATCTGGAAACAACCAGGCTTATATCTATTCAGATGGCACCACAGATCAGAATGCTTCAGAATGCTGATCAGCAGGTAGCAGACAGGCTTCGCGATAACGTTATTAATACCATTCCGCTTTGGAGAAATCAGATGATACTGGCGCTGGGCATTGAACATACAACAAAAGCTCTTAATGCTGCATTGGCATCAGAAAGAGCTTTTGTTGATGTAGAGACTCTTTGCAAGGTAAATGCAGATATCATTACCTCCATTCATGAAGTGGTTAAGATCCATGAAGAAGGGGCAAAACACCGTGCAGAAGCACAAGCAGAATTTGCCAGGAGTGAAGATGACCTAAAACAGGCATTGTGGGAAGCTGGGGCAAAATAGTTTGGGGCAATTTGCGTTTCATTATAAGGTGGTGGCCTGGGTGATCATTTCGCTGAAAGAAGGATGGGGACGGATCAACAGAAGCCATTTCTTCCAGAGTGAGCTTTTGGGCAATGGCAACAGCAAATTCACTGATCATATCAGTGGCTCGTGGCGCAAAGAAGCTGTGCACCGATGATCACATGAGTTTCTTCCAGATAGACCACCTTCATAAACCCGCGTTCCTGTAGGGATAATACGGATTTTCCATTGGCAGAGCTTAAAATTTTATGACTTTTGGCGGCAAGTCCCTGCTCTTTTGCCTGATCCAGTGTGAGACCTACGGAAGCAATTTCCGGAGAAGCGTAGATACAGGAGGGAACAAGATCAAGGACAGGGTTGCTTACATGTGAGACAGCACTATTGGATGTAGCATCTGATAGTGCTGCTGCTATCTGATGGACAGCATGAACTCCCTGTGCAGTGGCAGCATGTGCCAGCTGCAGTTTTCCATTTACATCGCCGATGGCATAAATACCGGGAAGGCTGGTCTGAAAATGTTCGTCTGTAAGGATACGGCCACGTTCCATGGAAGGAGCAAGACCATCAGCAAACAGACCATCTGTATAAGGTTTTCGGCCGGTAGCGATCAGAACCGCCTGTGCAGTGCAAGTGCAGACCGTATCTTTTTCCGTGTAAGTGCATAAGATGCCCTCATCCGCAGATTCCAGAGACTGTACTTTGGCTCCGGTATGGATATCTGCACCTTTTTTCTTCAGGGATTGCTTCAGACTCTGTCCCAGCTCCTTGTCCATGTTGGCAATCAAAGAAGGAAGTGCTTCCAGGATCGTGACTTTGGTTCCAAGTGCCTGCCAGATTCCGGCAAATTCTACACCGATCACACCGCCGCCAATGATCAGCAGAGAAGAAAATGGTTCCTGATTCCAGGAGAGCAGCTCATCACTGGTCATTACACCAGGCAGATCATGTCCGGGAATCGGTGGAACAGAGGGAACACTGCCGGAGGCTAACAGAATCTGCCGTGTCTCAATGATAACAGGATCAGCCCCATCGGAGGTAATCTGTACCTGCTTGATCCCTTCAGTGCCAGATGCATCAGTGCCGGTATGGATAACTGTTCCCAGACCTTGATACATAGTAACTTTTGCAGCTTTTAAAAGAGCTGCAATCCCTTTTTGTAAAGTTGTGATCGTTGTCTGCTTATGCTGCTGAATATTGTTAAGATCGGCCTGGACATGCTCTGCAGAGACACCAAAACGTTCTGCATTACAGATTTCATTATAGAGTTCTGAAGAATGGAGCAGTGTTTTGGTAGGGATACGTCCCCGGTTCAGGCAGGTTCCTCCCAGAGAATCCTTTTCGATCAGAGCAGTGCGAAGCCCAAGCTTTGCTGCTTCCAGAGCTGCTTCATATCCGCCTGGACCGGCACCGATGACAGTCAGGTCATAGATGGTTGTTGTGATTTCTGCCATGGATAAATTCTCTCCTTTTCATAAGATTTGTTCTTGTACCATCCGACTTAAGTCAGCACGGATATTTTCAGGAACCATATGTTGTTCCAGAGATCGGTCTAATGCTTTACAAAGTATATCGGTACGATAAGGGAGCCCCTGAAATTCCGTACCGATATCAGAAAACCAGTCTGCTTCCATGGAATCAGAAGAAAGCAGTGCTTCGGTGATCATCCCTTCGTTTACATGAAGATCAAGATTAACCTCACCCCATGAAAAACGTTGTTCCAGCCGATTCGTGAATGGAATCTTTGGTCCGTATTTCCAGTGATCCGAGGAAAAACGCTCTCTGCCTTTTTGAATGGCAGTCTGCTCCAGTCGATCTGTACACAAAGGTACAGCAGGTAATCCATATACTTTGGAAAATGCGGTAAACATAGCCTGTTTCATGGTGTCCACAGTGATGTGAGGACAAAGGGAAGACAGATTTACTACTCTGGAGCGGACGGAACTTACACCTTTTGACTGTAATTTTGCTTTGGAAGGATTCAAAAAACGGGACATGGAAGCTGTATCTACATTCAGCAGCAGTGTTCCGTGATGGTAATAACATCCCTTAGAGTCAAAAAATGCATTTCCGGAAAACTTCTGTCCGTTGATGGCCACATCATTTCGACCAGTTTTCTCAGCAGTCAGTCCAAAGGAAGCAACCGCTTCTACGATCACCTGTAGCTGACGGTCTACATCTGCATCTTCTTTGCGCATACAGAAAGTAAAATTCAGATTTCCCAGATCATGGTAGACGGCTCCCCCACCAGAGAGGCGGCGGACCAGATGGCCGCCGTCTGCTTCCAGTTCTGATACACGGCACTCCTTCCAGCAATTTTGATTTCGCCCGATCACAACCGTATGTGCATTTTGCCATAAGTATAAAATGCATTCTCCCGGTTCTGCGTGAAAGGTCAGATATTCTTCTACCGCAAGATTTGTATAAGGATTGGTAGTCATGCTTTCGTATGTGGTCAGAGTCTGTATCATCGTGGATTCCTCCTGCTAGAGATTAGTTAAATATTATTCGGGATTGTAGATATAACGTACCACAGGCTTTCGTGCAGCACCCACTTCGTCCAACCTGCGGACAGGTGTTTCAAATGGATATTCATGCATTTTTTCCGGATGGGCCTGGGACTTGGTTAGTACATCCAGGAAGATCTGTACTGCTTCATCCAATGTTTCACGGCTTTCTGTCTCAGTAGGCTCGATCATCAACGCTTCATGGACGATCAGCGGGAAGTACATGGTAGGCGGATGGATACCGTGATCCAGCAATGCCTTGGCAATATCAAGGGCTGAAACATTCCGCTCATGCTTTTCCTGTTCCAGTGTCATGACAAACTCATGCATGCAGGTGTGATCGTATGCCATTTTGTAGTGGCCGGTCAGCTTGTGCATCATATAGTTGGCATTCAGCACTGCAGTAGCGGCTGCTTCCGGAATACCTTCACGGCCAAGAGTCAGGATATAGCAGAAAGCACGGACAACGACCAGGAAATTGGAAGAGAAGCTGCGTACATTTCCAATGGCACGGGCAGCAGTTTTGGCTGTGAAAGTACCGTCTGTCTGTTTGTCAATGCGAAGTCCGGGAAGGAATGGTGCCAGAAAATCTTTGCAGGCAACCGGTCCGCTGCCAGGTCCGCCTCCGCCGTGAGGGGTGGAAAATGTTTTATGCAGATTCAGATGCATTACATCAAAGCCCATGTCGCCAGGACGGGTAATGCCCATGACTGCATTTAAATTTGCACCATCGTAATAGCATAATCCGCCGGCATCATGAACGATCCGGGTGATCTCTGCAATATTTGGATCAAACAGACCCACTGTATTTGGATTCGTGAGCATCAGGCCGGCAGTGTCATCACCTACAGCGGCTTTTAATGCTTCCAAATCTACACAGCCATGCTCATCGGATGGGATATTGATCACATCGAAGTCAGCCATAGCTGCACTGGCAGGATTGGTGCCATGGGCAGAATCCGGAACAATGATCTTTGTACGTTTGCTGTCACCGCGGCTTTCGTGCCATGCTTTGATCAGAAGAAGACCGGTAAATTCACCATGAGCACCTGCTGCAGGCTGAAGAGTACATGCCTGCATTCCGGTGATCTCACATAATGCTTCTTCAATGGAAGAGAGTACTTCCAAACATCCCTGCACATCCTTAGTATCCTGTAGAGGATGAATGTTGGTAAATCCAGGGAGAAGAGAGGCAGCATCGTTGATCTTCGGATTGTATTTCATGGTACAGGAGCCAAGGGGATAAAAACCATCATTGACTCCATGTGTCTGTTTTGCCAGATCCGTATAGTGACGGCTGAGTTCTGTCTCAGATACCTCCGGGAGATGCAGTGCTTTTTTACGCATTGGTACTTTGACAGTTACTTCAGGGGTTGTGCAGGGCGGGATCAGGTCGCAGCCTCTTCCGGGTGCCCCCATTTCAAATATAAGTTTCATGCAAGCACCTCCTTTATCACAGCAATAAGACCATCGATCTCAGATTTTGTATTCATTTCAGTGGTGCACCAGAGCATTTCAGACTGTCCGGTCACAAGTCCTGATAAATATCCGTGTGCAGCCAGCTTGTCAGAGAGAACAGCTGCATCACAGGGACAGATGGTTACAAATTCATGGAAAAATTCACCGGTATATTTTCTGGTAAATCCCAGTGCAGTCAATTCATCCAGCAGATAGCGGGCATTGGCCATACAGGAAGCAGCCACTTTTTCCAGTCCGGCACTACCCATAGCTGACAGATAGACTGCTGCAGTCATAGCACAAAGTGCTTCGTTGGAACAGATATTGGAGCTTGCTTTCTCACGGCGAATATGCTGCTCACGTGCCTGAAGAGTAAGGACATAAGCCCGTTGCCGTCCACAGTCGGTGGTCTGACCTACGATTCGCCCCAGGAAGCTTTCGCATCATGTCTTTGGTAGAAGCCATAAATCCAAGATAAGGTCCGCCAAATCCCATAGGAAGTCCCAATGGCTGGCCTTCACCTACAGCTACGTCTGCACCAAATTCGCCCAGAGTTCCAGAAGACCAAGAGCAATGGGGTTGCAGCTGGCGATCAGTTTGGCACCGGAATTGTGTACAGCATTTGCAATGGCAGCTCCATCTTCGATCAATCCATGATAGTTTGGGGTCTGAATGATCAGACAGGCGATGGAGGAAGTATCCATAGCATTCCAGCTTTCCACATCTGTAAGACCATCTTTCTCGGGAAGGATCACAAGGGGTGCTCCGGAACCAAAGCAGTAGGTACGGATCACAGATAAGATTTTGGGATCCACGGAAGCACTGACACAGACAGTTCCCCGTTTCCGGTCACGACACATGGCAGCAGCCTCTGCGGCAGCAGTTGCACCGTCATAAACAGATGCATTGGAAACATCCATTCCTGTCAGTTCACAGATCATGGTCTGATATTCAAAGATCGACTGCAGCAATCCCTGGCTGATCTCTGCCTGATAAGGGGTATATGCAGTGACAAATTCTTCTTTTGAAGTGACTTGTTTAACGATGGCCGGAATATAGTGATAATAGGATCCGGCGCCTCGGAAAATATGAGAAAACCGTGTGTTTTTTGCCGAGATTTCCTCGATTTTCCTGGCTACTTCCATTTCAGACAGGCCGACTGGTAAAAACAGTCCGTCTTTTAAACGAAGAGACTCAGGAATATCTGCATACAGTTCATCGAAAGATTGCATCCCGATGGAGTGCAGCATATCCAGTCGTTCTTCTCTGGTGCTAGGGATGTAAGAACCCATGACAGTTACCTCCTGTAGATAAATTCCGGCAGATCAGCCGTTACTTTCTGACTGACAGTGAGCTTCATACTCAGCAGCATTGATCAGCTCTTCTTCATCAGTGATGTCTTTTACCTTGATGAGCCATGCATCATAAGGGGCTTCGTTGATCAGTTCCGGATGATCCAGAAGTTCTTCATTGATTTCGCAGACGGTTCCGGATACCTGGGAGAAAATATCAGATACAGCTTTGACAGACTCCACATCGCCCAAAGCTTCTCCGGCAGTAACGGTATCATCGATTTCCGGCAGATTGACGAATACCAGATCGCCAAGCTCGCTCTGTGCAAAGTCAGTAAGACCAATCAAAGTGATATCGCCTTCTTTTTTAACCCATTCATGTGATTTGGAATAACGTAATGTTTCTGGACAGTTCATAATAGAAATCCTCCGTAATTTTATTATTGTAATTTTATTATTATATGAAATTTATTTTTTTGTTTTTGAATAGAAAGGAAGAGAGACAACTTCCATCTCAACTTTTCTGCCGCGTACATCGGCGGTAAGCTTGGTTCCCACAGCTGCGTATGCCTTGTCTACCAGTGCCATGGCAATAGGATATCCAAGATAGGGTGCGTGGGTGCCGGAAGTGGTCATGCCCACCTTTGTATCACCGGAGAAGACAGGCATGTGTTCTCTGACAATGCCCCGGCCGGTAATTTTCAGCCCTATGCGTGTCCGTGCAGGCTCGCTTGCCTCCAGAGCTTCTTTGCCAATAAACTCTTCTTTGGAAAACTTTACGCAGAAGCCAAGACCACTTTCCAGTGGAGTGATGGTCTCGTCCATTTCATGTCCGTATAAAGGCATTCCTGCTTCCAGCCGCAGCGTATCCCGGGCTCCAAGTCCGCAGCAGGTCAGACCTTCTTCTTTTCCTGTTTCCAACAGAAGCTCCCACATAGCTGAAGCATTCTCAGCATCAAGATAAAACTCGTATCCTGCGGAACCTGTGTAACCGGTCTTGGAGACTATGCAGTGCATGCCGCCGATGGTACGGTCAAAGCAGGCACTATAGTATTTTACCGGAAATTCGTCTTCCGGAAGAAGCTTTGCCAGGATCTCATGGGCTTTTGGACCTTGTACAGCGATCTGTGCAACAGAGTGGGAAATGTCTGTGAATGTGGCCCCTTCAACATCCTGCTCATGAGCTTTCATCCATGCAAAGTCCTTATCTTTGTTGGCAGCGTTCACTACGATAAAATAATGCTCATCCCGGACCTTATAAACGATCAGATCATCTACGCAGCAGCCGTTTTCATAGCACATGAGACTGTATCTTGCCTGGCCGTCATACATATTTGTGAAATCGTTGGTCAGCAGATGATTCAGCAGCTTTAGTGCCCCGGGACCCTCGCAAAGAATTTCTCCCATATGGGATACATCAAAGAGACCGCAGGATTCCCGAACTGCCATATGCTCTGCGATCACACCAGTCTGGTACTGGACAGGAAGAAGATATCCGGCAAAGGGAACGATCTTGCCTCCGTGTGCCTGATGGGTGGCATAGAGCGGTGTTGTTTTTTCCATAGGTGATTCCTCCTTATCTCACATCAGAATGACAAACAAAAAAGCGCAGAACAAATAGATACTTGTTCTGCGCTCTGTCATCTTAACCTGAAAGATTACCCGAAATTTGTGATCGGTTGCTTCTTCGGTGCAACTTTGCTGTTGCTTTCCAGAGGTTCGTCAGAAACTGGTCCGTTTGCCTGAGAGTTCTTCAGCCCCTTCGGCGCACATGCCTGTGTCTCTCCCAGTTTCGTCATCCGATGTCTTTAATTACCCTCATGCTAACATAAAATACCGAGAACGTCAATGAAAAGCATACATATTTTTGAAAAAATAACCAAAAAAATAAAGCTGAATCAATATATACTAGGCAAATTTAACAATGCAACACTGCGAATGAAGAAAGAGCTTTGACAGGTGTGCAAATATTTTGCCCACAGCCGGATGGAGCAGAAAAGTGCAGGAAACAGAAGCGGGATTGGAAATTTTTATAGTTAATTTATCAAAAGTAGAAATAGTGCAATTTTTGCAGGATATTATACAAGAAATACATGATAATATATCGTATTATTGATAAGATGATTACAGTGTTAAAAGGTCTGATCCCACCTGTGCTTGTACAAGGGGAGTGCAAAGTTCGGAACAATCCGTGTGATCATGATTTTGGGAATTGTATGTAAGGAGAAAAATATGGCAGTTGAAAGAAAAACATTAACGCAATTATCTTTACCGATATGCCTGGAAACTCTGTTATATATGCTTTCAGGTATGGTGGATACACTTATGTTATCGTCTGTTAGTGATCAGGCGGTGGGAGCAGTGGGAACAGCAAATACCTATATAGGCGTTTTTATCATTATGTTCGGAGTAATATCATCGGGTATGATAGCTGTTATGTCACAAAATATTGGAGCAGGAAGACCTGGGATTGCATATCAGGCCAGGCAGCTTGGGCTGATATTTAATGCAGTGATAGGCATTCTGATGTCTATTGTTCTTGCGGTTTTTTCTGGCAGCATACTTAGAATCGTAAGTATTGCCCCGGCTTTGCTTGAGCCGGCAGAAACATACCTTAAAATTGTTGGAGGTGCATGTTTTTTAAATGCGCTTATTCCTATTTTTGCCAGCTATTTGAGAGTGTTTGGATATACAAAGCATTCATTAATAGGAACTATTGTTGGAAATGTTCTTAATTTAATACTGAACTCGGTATTCTTATTTGTATTTAACTGGGGAGTTATGGGAGTTGCTGTTGCCACAGTTATTTCAAGGGTTGTAAATCTTATTATTGTAGCGGTTATGGGGGCTGTACTTATAAAAGCAAAGCAGAATCCCCAGCGTATTGCACCACGAAGGATACTTGCGCAGATTGTTAAGATAGGTTTTCCTTCTGCTTTTGAAACAGCACTTTATAATGTGGCAATGACATTCATCGTGCGCTTTATGAATCAGATGGATGCCAATGGAATGAATGTTACAGCTCGTTCATATACTCTGCAGATTTCAAACTTTTCGTATTGTGTAGGTGCTGCACTTGCACAGGCGAATGCGATTATGACTGGCTGGAGAATTGGGGCAAAGGAGTTTGAAGATTGTGACAGGGGTACGAGAAAAGCTGTGATCTATGGTCTTGTAACAGCCACCTGCTTTTCTGTCACTTTTGCTCTGTTCGGACATTTTGTAGTGCATTTATTTACAAATGATACACAGATGATAAATCTTGTGGTAAAGTTGTTAATAGTAGACATATTCCTTGAATTTGGAAGGGTGACAAACCTTGTATACGGACAGGCATTAAAAACCAGCGGAGATGCGCTTTTTCCTGTTATAATGGGGGCAATCTTTATGTATCTGTTTGCTGTTGGCGGGACATATTTTCTTGGAATACATATGGGGCTTCTGGCGGTAGGATCCTATATTGCCATGGCAGCAGATGAATGCGCCAGAGCCGTTGGAATGGTACTTAGATGGAAGAGTGGAAAATGGAAAAGTAAGAGTCTTATATAACTTCAGGAGCGATTATGTACTTTGAATTAAAGGAAAATAAACCACATGGTACAAAGGGCGAACCATTTAGTATATATCATATGAGGAATGGGGGCAGGTCATTTCAGGTACCGGTACATTGGCATGATGAATTTGAAATTGTATATGTAAAAAGCGGCCTTCTGACTGTAAGTATATCGGGCGAGAACTATATAGGAAAACCCGGAGATGCCTTTGTAGTGTCACCGGGCAATCTGCATTTTATGGGTTCACAGGCTGGTGCCGTGGATTATTTTACTTTTCTTTTTCCGTTAAAATATATATCCTTTCGTACAGATGACATGTTAGATGAGCAATTGCTTGAGCCATTAAACAGCGGTCATCTGATGATAACTCCAAGAGTAAAAGATACGGTAAAAGAACTATGCCAGCAGTTAATTGAGATATATGTGACAGGAAATGATGAAAGCCAGTCAAAAATAACTTCTCAGATCAAAATAAAAATAGTTCTTTTGCAAATTATTCTTGAAATGTGGAAGCAGGGATTTATAGTTGAAAATGACACCAGCGGCAGAAATACGATAGAAAAAGAGATGGTTTCGTATATACAGCAGAATTTTACAGGGAAGATATTGTTAAGGGAATTTGGGGCGCAGTTTCATCTTTCAGAAAAATATATATCCCGGTATTTTAAGGAACATTTTCATATTACCCTTTCACAATATGTGACATATTTACGATTAGAGCATGCAAAACAGCTGCTGCAAGACACAGATATTTCTGTTACAGAGGCAGCAATGCAGAGTGGTTATCAGAATGTAAGCTATTTTATCAGAAGTTTCAAAAAAGCATATGGAGTGTCGCCGTTAAAATATAGAAAAAATTAATGAGGACAGTCACTGGGATAAGCTTAATGTATATGTAAAGGAGACAAAAATGATGATCAGAAAAGCAGAAGAAAAAGACATTCCAAGGATTATTGAATTGTTAGGGCAGGTGTTACAAATTCATGCAGACATAAGGCCTGATATTTTTATTCCGGGTACAACAAAATATACGGTAGACGAATTGAAAGAATTTTTGAAAAATGAAGAGAATCCAATCTATGTTGCAGTGAATGAGGAAGACGTTTGTGTAGGGTATGCATTTTGCCAGCTGCGGGAACAGCCCTTTTCAAACAATATGGTGCCGTTTAAGTCTCTTTTTATTGATGATCTATGTGTCGATCAACAGGAGCGGGGTCAGCATATCGGAGAAAGTCTGTTTAACTATGTAAAAAACGAAGCGAAGCGGCTGGGCTGCTATGAAGTGACATTAAATGTATGGACAGGAAATACTTCAGCAGAAAAATTTTATGAAAAAATGGGAATG
This sequence comes from Blautia sp. HA3515, assembly GCF_059933065.1. Taxonomy (NCBI): domain Bacteria; kingdom Bacillati; phylum Bacillota; class Clostridia; order Lachnospirales; family Lachnospiraceae; genus Blautia; species Blautia sp. HA3515. The sequence goes on from NZ_JAYFUY010000074.1 coordinate 11,043, forward strand.
AAAACAAAAGAAAGACAGATGGAATATATTTTATGATTACAGTGTCCCAAGCTATCCGATTGATGTACGATCCGAAAATGGTTGGAGTATCACTTGCAATCCTTGATGGATTCATATGATAGATTGGGGATGTGTTAGTAACCTGGCTGCTCGACTTGAATGTGGCAACCAGGTTATTTTTTTAAGTTGCTTAATTCTGAATTTCTGCAAGTGTTTTTTTGAACTGAACTGCAAATAAAATAGATGTAAAGGTTACAGCGATCAGATCAGCAATAGGCTCTGCCATATATACGCCTGCAGTTGGATTGGATACAACATGAGGCATGATATAGATAAGCGGAAGCAATAGCACAAATTTGCGCACAACGGCAACAATGATAGAGCAGACTGCTTTACCAAGTGAGGTAAATGTCATCTGGCATGCGATCTGGATACCAAACAGGAACAGAGAACCCAGATAGATCTTTAACATTGGTGCTGTAAAATCAATAAGACTTGCATCAGCAGTAAAAATGCTTACAAATAATCTTGGGGCAAGCTGTACGGATGCCCAGAGTAATGCAGCATATGCGGAACAGGTAATCAACAGTAAACGGAAAGTTTTCTTTACCCTGTCTGCATTTTTTGCTCCGTAATTGTAACTGGAAATAGGCTGTGCTCCTTGTGCGATCCCCTGAAGAGGAAGCATAGCAAATTGCATAACGCTGGTTAAGATCGTCATTGCTCCCACTGCAATATCGCCTCCGTAACGGAGCAGGGATGAATTAAAACAAACGGTTACAACACTTTCACTTGCCTGCATAATGAAAGGGGCAAGTCCAAGTGCAACACACGGGATAATGACCTTTGGCGTAAGGCGCATGTACTTTTTTCTAAGATGGAGCTGTGTCTTTTTACCACAAAGAAACAAGACGATCCAAAGCGTGGAAACCGCCTGTGATATTACAGTTGCCAGGGCTGCACCTTTTACCCCCATGTGAAAGGCAAAGATAAATACAGGATCTAAAACAATATTGCAAATAGCACCGATCAGAACGGAAACCATGGAAATGGTTGTGAATCCCTGAGCAGTAATAAAGGCATTCATACCAAGAGTCAGCTGAACAAACAGTGTACCCAAGGCATAGATACGCATGTAATCGGATGCATAGCTGATGGTATTTTCGCTGGCGCCAAAGGCCAGCAATATATTTTTGCCCCATAACAGTAAAACAACAGTCAGGATAAAGGAAACGATGATCTGGAGGAAGAAGCAGCTGCCTAATATTTTCTCAGCTGATTGGTTGTCCTGCTTTCCCATGTAAATAGATGCTCTTGGTGCGCCACCGGAGCTGACCAGTGCAGCAAAGGCAGATACGATCATGATGATTGGCATACAGACGCCCACACCGGTAAGAGCCAGACTGCCATCACCAGGGATGTGTCCGATATAGATTCGGTCTACGATGTTATAAAGCATATTGATAAGCTGGGCAATTACTGTGGGGATGGACAGTTTGAGAAGAAGCCTTCCAATAGGTTCTGTACCTAGAAAATTCTTATTACTTTGCATGGGCAATATCTCCTTTTTGTGTTTTGTGTTATTCATTTGGCAGTATCTATTTAGCGTTATTCATTGAGCATCTGACGCGCGTTCACGGCCATAGATTCGGTGATTTCCTTGAAAATATTCATATATTTTGGGGGGATATCCAGGGTAAGCTTCTGGTTAAAATCTTGCTGCATTTCCAGGCCGGCTTTGAGAATTGGCTGAGCTTTTTCTGTGCAGGAGAGCAGAACTTTACGCCTGTCTCCGGCTACAGTTCCTCGTTGCAGATAACCGGCAGTTACCAGTTTCTCAACATGGACAGACACTAAGTTCTTTTTTATGTTCCGAAATTCACTTATTTGCTGAGCCGTGCATAAATCCGGATTATTATTCAGAAACATCAAAATATCGAAAGATACCTGTGGAATATCAAATTCGTGGAGAATAGGTTCGCACATTTTATTGTATGCATTTAATGCATCGTGAAAAAAAGTTATGAATGTTGAAGGACGCATATATGCTGCACCTCCTTATTGCATATAGTATTTATTTGGACTGTATTAAATAATACGATATGCAGGCGAGAAAGTCAAGACCAATGTCCTGTGGATATGGGAAGTTCCGTTAATATAAAATGAAGGGAAGCAAATGAATAGGACGAGTGCTGTAGCAGTTAAAGGTTAGCATGGCTCGGGCATTAACCATTATACGAATAAAGAGATAATGGAACTGTTAAAAGGGCAAGCCCAGGTGGATATGCTGTCACTGGAGCAAGTGAAAGAATACTATAAATTTCCGGCAAAAAAACAGTGGCTTCATAATGATGAAACCACTGGAAAATACCTTAACTAAACGACATTGTGACCTTTATAGCATTTAATTTGAATGAAGATGTGGTGTATCAATTAGCTCGAATTTGTTCAAATCACCGCGATATCTTGCAAAAGCATAATCAAGAACCGTGCCATCTGATCTCTTCGATATGTTATGAAAACTTAAGATAGGAGTAGTGGCATCAATCTGTAACAGATGAATGTCTTCTGTAGAAGCATTTGTTGCAGAAATAATCGATTTCGTTTCATGGATACAAGATTCTGACCGTGTCATAAGCAGTTCATATAAGGAACGTACAGTAAAATCTTCACTTAGGATAAAAGAACAAAGAGAATAAGGTAAGTAGTTCTGAATGGTAACCATAGGTACATCGTCTGAAAGGCGTCGACGAAACATGGAAATCATCTTTTCTCCTGGTTCAATGCCTAATTTTTTTGCAAGCGTTTCACTTGCCGGAATTACCTGAAGGCTAATTAGTTCTGTAGAAGGCGTTTTGTTATGCCTGTTTACCTGTTGGTAAAAAGGCTCAAAAGAACGGATTAAGTTCTCGGAAGGGTGAGTATTGTTTGTGACAAAAGTGCCTTTGCTGGCGACACGCTCTAGCCAGCCTTCGTTAGACAAAGCAGAAATTGCCTGGCGTACAGTGGAACGGCTGATCTGAAAGTGTTCTGTCATTTGCATCTCAGTTGGCAGGCAATCTCCTTTTTTAAGATTTCCGCTTTCAATTTCTGATAGAATCAGGGATTTTAGTTGATAATGGAGCGGAACCGGAACTGTTCTATCAATTTTCATTTCTAATAAACTCATAACTATACTCCTATAGAATCAATGATTTTATTGTACGAACAAATGTAAAGAACATAACAATAGTGCCTATTGTACGTACAAAATAGAAAAATATTGTATGGTTATATGATACATTACGAATAACATTGTGTCAATTAGTTGTTATACGTGATTTTTAACAATTTTTCGCAAGTAAAATTATGAAATAATACAGTGAAATTAGAATTGACAATGACCGTACAAACTGGTATATTATAAACATAAAGTTCGAATGTACGAACAAACAAAATACATACAAAAACAAAGCAACCTGAAATTAATGAAGGGCAGGTCACAAGAATGAGAATACTTTGTGTTGGAATGATGGTATGTGATACTGTAATTAGCCCGGTACCAGATGATGTGCTCAGCAGAGATTCGGTAATGATTGAACCGCCTATATTATCTTGCGGTGGGGATGCCTTGAATACAGCAATTGGTCTCGCCAAGTTATCCTGCGATGTTACAATGGCAGGAAAGATAGGAGCAGATTCCAATGGGGCTTTTCTGATGGAACAATGTAGCCATTATGGAGTGCATACAGAGGGTATTATCAAAGATGGAAACTGTTCTACTGCATGTTCATATGCTCTTGTAGATACGGAAGGGGAACGGCATTTCTTATCGGAAGTTTCTGCTTTCCACCAGTTTGGGGCTGACGAAATATCTGATGAATTAATTCAGAAAGTGGATTTGATTTATGTAGGATCTGTAATGGCAATGAATCGGATGGATAATGGTGGGATTTCAGACCTGTTTAAACGGGCTCATCATTATAAGAAGCTTACTGTTATGGATGCAGCAATGAATGACAGTGAAGTATGTGACTGGGATAAAGTATTACCTCCGATTTTCAGAGAAACCGATATATTTTTCCCAAGCATGATAGAAGCATCTTTTATTGCCGGACGGATCAGATAGATCAGATTCGAGAAAAATTTTCAGACAGTGGTATTCGGTATCTGGGAATTAAGCTTGGTGGAAAAGGCTGTTATGTCACAGATTTCGAAGAGGAGCAGTATATACCCTGTTTTAAAGATATGCCTGTTGTGGATACTTCAGGAGCTGGTGATTCTTTTATGGCAGGATTGATTTGTGCTTTGTCTCATGGAAAAACATTTTTCGAAGCAGCAAGATTTGGTTCACTGATAGGAAGTCTGAACGTCGGCAAGAAAGGTGCTACGGGAGGCATCCCATCTTATGAGGTAGCAATAGATATTTTTAAACGGAAAGCAAATATGTAAATGTTTGATGTATCACATCATTCAAAATAAAAGATAACATTGAAGTGTAGGAGGAAAAACAATATGAAATTTGCACCAATGAAAGAAATCCTGAAACTTGCAGAAGAAAGAAATGTGGCATACGGTGCCTATGTAACTGTTTCTTATGAAATGGCAAGAGCTGCCATTGAAGCTGGAAACGAAACCGGTACACCGGTTATCTTCATTACAGGTACAGACTGTGTAGAACTGGCAGGCGGTTATGAAGGCATGGTAAATATGGTAAAATTTGCAGCACGTGATGCTCAGATTCCGGTATGCCTTCATGCAGATCATTTCAAATCTTATGAGGACTGTGCTAAGGCAATCAATGCCGGATATTCTTCTGTTATGATTGACGGTTCAGGTCTTCCATTTGAAGAAAATATTGCACTGACTAAGAAGGTTGTTGATCTGGCGCATCCGCTTGGAATCACAGTGGAAGGTGAGCTGGGACGTCTGGTTGGTGAAGAGGGAGACTTAAAGGTACTTGGACCAGAAGCAGCACAGACCGTTCCGGAAGAAGCAAAGGAATTTGTAGAGCGTACAGGTATTGATGCACTTGCGGTCAGCATTGGAACACAGCATGGACATTATATTGCAGCTCCTCAGTTAAATATTGAAAGACTGGCTAAAATTGACGAACTGGTTGATGTTCCGCTGGTATTACATGGAGGATCTGGAACACCACTGGATCAGGTACAGGATGCGATTCGACATGGTATTCGCAAGATTAATGTAGCAACAGATGTGCTGGTATCAGTTGCAAATTCTTTTGAAGAGATGAAGAAAGAGCAGGGAGATGCTTTTAAATATAATACAACCATGTTTATAAATTCAAAAGAAAGCTGCAAAGCATTTATTAAAGAAAAAATGATGCAGTTCCGTTTAGAGGCAAAATAAAATATATAAAATGTAAAAATGTATTGGGAATATACAACAAAAAATTCAGGAGGAAAATTAAATGAACAGAAGAAAAATGATGGGTGCAGCAATTGTAGCAGTGTCAATGATGGTAAGCAGCGGAGTATCTGTTTATGCGGAAGATGATGTAAATGCAACTGTAATTTGGAGAGCGTTTGATGATCAGTTCCAGAGTGGATTCCGAATTATTATGGAAAATGAAGAAGAAAATACTAGCGGAATCAAACTGGATATGCAGGATGCTGAAAATCAGGTATCTGTGGCAAACAACAAGCTGGATATGGCATTAACAAAGGGAACAGATATTGTTGCAATTTGCGCACCAGACCGTGAATCTACTGCTGAAATGGCACAGAAATGTGATGCGGAGAATGTACCATCGGTTTTCTTTAATATGCAGCCAATGGATGAAACTATGGAAGAATATGATAACATTTGGTATGTAGGAGCAGAAGCTTCAGAATCAGGTGCTATGTGCGCACAGGCTCTGATAAATTACTGGAATGAGAATAAAGAAATTGCTGATAAAAATGGTGATGGAAAACTTCAGCTTTGTATTCTTCAGGGTGAACTTGGCCAGCAGGATGTAGTATTAAGAACACAGGCTTACAAAGATACACTTGAAGCAGCAGGTATTGAGTATGAGGTTCTTGCAGAGGATACCGCAAACTGGGATCAGGCACAGGCATTGGACAAAATGAACACATGGATTACTGCTTATGGAATTGATGGAATCGAAGGTGTTCTTTGTAATAATGACGGAATGGCTATGGGTGCCCTTCAGGCCGCTTTAAATAATGGTTATAATCAGGGCGAGAAAGATAAATTTGTACCAATTGTAGGTATTGATGCAAATATGGATGCACTTGAAGCAATGAAAGATGGCGGATTACTTGGCACTGTATTAAATGACCGCAAGAGCCAGTCTATTGCAATTATGAATGTTCTGAAGGCTGTTGCAAAAGGGGAAGATTTCACAGCGGAAGACCTTGGCGTTGATTGTACAGTAGATGGAAAATATGTTTGGGTACCATATGTAATTGTTGATGAAACAAATCTTGATGACACAATAGAGCTTATGAAATCTATTTCAGAATAATTGATGTTTGCAGTTATTATGTGATTTCGATGAGAATGAAAATGGCAGAGGGGTGCGTATATGTATGACCTCTCTGCCCATTTCAGAAAAAATAAGATACCTTGGGAGGGTGGATTATGGAAACGTTGCGTTTAAAGATGACCGATATCACAAAAACATTTCCTGGGGTAAAGGCCCTGGATAGGGTACAGTTAAATGTAAAGCCAGGTTCTGTACATGCGTTAATTGGAGAAAATGGAGCCGGAAAATCAACATTAATGAAGTGTTTATTCGGTTTATATCATGCAGATGAAGGAAGTATTGAATTAGATGGAGAAAAAGTAACGATTGATGGACCAACGGAAGCTTTAAAACAGGGGATTTCCATGATTCAGCAAGAGCTTACTCCTATTCCATATAGAAATGTTATTGATAATATATGGGCAGGACGTTTTGAGAAAAAAGGCATTGTTGTTGATGAAGCAAAAATGAAAAAGAAAACAGAAGATCTGCTGGCTGATTTGGAGTTGAATATACCGGCTACAGTGCTGGCAAAAGATTTGTCCGTTTCACAGTTACAGGCGGTTGAAATAGCTAAGGCTGTTTCTTATGACGCAAGAATTATTATTATGGATGAACCGACCTCTTCACTTACGAATGCAGAGACGAAACATCTGTTTAAGATTATTCGAAGACTGCGATCTGAAGGTCGTTCAATTATTTATATTTCGCATAAGCTGGAAGAATTATTCGAAATTGCAGATGAAATTACGGTTATGCGAGATGGAACTTATGTGGGACATTACCCAATTGAAGATATCAGTGTGGATGAATTGATTAAATTGATGGTTGGAAGAAGTATGGAAAACCGTTTTCCGCCAAATGAACATGTAGTACAGCCTGATATTCTTCTTAAAGTAGAAAATTTTACCAGTGCAGATCCACACTCATTTAAAAATGTGTCATTTGATCTTCATAAAGGAGAAATTCTTGGTATTGGCGGTTTAGTTGGGGCACAGAGAACGGAATTAGTAGAATCTGTATTTGGTCTTAGAAAGATTATAGAGGGAAAACTTTATAAAAACGGAAAGGAAATTGTAAACAGCAATCCGCGAGAAGCAATAAAAAATGGTTTTGCGATGCTGACAGAGGAACGAAGAGCAACAGGAATTATTCCGATGCTGTCTGTGTTAGATAATACGCTTGCCGTTGCATTTAAAGCAATGTCAGGAAATCGTTTTGGAATATTGAATCCGAAAAAATTACTGAAAAATGTTGAGAAAATCAATGGTGAGTTGAACGTAAAAACTCCTAGTATGAAAACTGAAATACAGAATCTTTCAGGTGGAAACCAGCAGAAAGTATTAATTTGCCGTTGGCTATTGGCAAATAGTGATATTTTGATTCTGGATGAACCTACAAGAGGAATTGACGTTGGCGCTAAGTATGAAATATATAGAATTATGCGTGAACTTACAAAAGAAGGAAAATCCATTATTATGGTGTCCTCTGAAATGCCTGAATTACTTGGTGTATCGGACAGGATTATAGTAATGTGTGAAGGAAAATTAACAGGTGTTCTTGATGCAGCAGAGACAGAACAGGTAGATGTTATGACATTGGCAACGCAGAGCGAAAATAAGGCAAAGGCGGTGGATTAAGATGAATAAGAGTGCAGTGGAAAAAAAGAGTATAAAAGATTATATTATTGATAACGCATTGATAATTGCATTGTTAATCACTATTATTGGAATTATTATTATTGAGCCATCTTTTCTTCAATGGCGAGTAGTAACGGATATTATGACGCAGTCTGCTGTAAAACTGATTTGTGCATTAGGATTGATGTTCCCACTTTTATTAGGAGGTACCGATCTTGCAGGTGGGCGTCAGGTTGGTTTGGCCGCTGTTGTGATAGCTTCCCTTACACAGAAAGCCGGATATTCTAAAGTATTTTGGCCGGGACTTCCGGAACTGCCTATTTTTGTGCCGATATTAGTGACTTTGGCAGTGGTAGCATTGATTGGTTATATTAATGGACTAATGATCTGTAAACTTCGTATGGCTCCATTTATTGCAACTTATGGAATGGCATCAGCGGTGTATGGATTAAACCAGCTTTATTTTGCAAAGGAACCGAATAATTCTCAGCCGATTGGCGGTATCAGAGATGATCTGACAATTTTAAGCCGTTTCCGCATTGGTGGTCAGGTAAGCTTTTTGGTAGTGATTGCGTTGGTAGTAATGGCAATTGTATGGTTTATCCTGAACAGAACTACATTTGGCAAGAATATTTATATTACCGGTGGAAATAAAGAGGCAGCCAAGGTTTCTGGTATTAATGTTGATAAAGTAATTATCTCCTGTTTTATAATAGAAAGTATTCTGGTTGGACTTGCAGGTATACTGGAAGTTGCAAGAACCGGTGGAGCGAATGCCGGTTATGGAAATGCTTATGAATTTGATGCAATTTCATCTTGTGTAGTTGGAGGTGTATCTTTAAGCGGTGGTATTGGTAAAGTATCTGGGGCATTTATTGGTGTTATGATTTTTACCTTTATCAGTTATGGATTAAGCTTTATTGGACTGAATTCGAACTGGCAGCTTGTTATCAAAGGTATTATCATCTGTTCAGCAGTTGCATTGGATATGAGAAAGAACGCAAAATAATACTAGAATATTATTACAATAAAGGAGACTAAGTAATATGAAAAAAGTACAGCTTTCAGAAGGATTATCATTATCAGCAGTAGTACAGGGATTCTGGCGCGCAGACAGCTGGAATATGACTACAAAGGAAATGGTAGCATTTATGCATGCATGTATTGAACGTGGAGTTACCACATTTGATACAGCTGAGATTTATGGTGGTGCAGAAGCGAAAATGGGAGAAGCATTTGCAGCGGATCCATCTATTTTAAAAGAAATTGAGCTTGTTTCAAAAACAGGTATTTATTTAACTGAAGTAGATGGTGCTACGTTTGGTTATTATAATACCACAAAAGAAAGAGTGCTTCAGTCTTGCAAGGAAAGTCTGCAGAAATTACATACAGATCATTTGGATCTTTATCTTATCCATAGAGAAGACCCACTTCTTGATCCATGGGATACAGCAGAAGCATTGCTTCAGTTGAAAAAAGAAGGACTGGTCAGAGAAATTGGTGTATCAAACTTTGATCCATACAAATTCGAAGCTATGAATGGTGCTGTAGGTGGTCAGTTGGTAACGAATCAGATTGAATGGAATCCGGTTTGCTTTGAGCACTTTAATACTGGTATGATGGATTATCTGACTTATCATAAGATTCATCCAATGATTTGGTCACCATTGGCAGGCGGACGCCTTTTCAGCGGTACTGACGAGGAATGTGTAAAAGCTAGAAAAAAGATAGAAGATATTGCAGCAAGACATGGTGTGGAGCCGGCGGTTATTGTATATGCCTGGATCATGTATCATCCGGTAGGTGCAATTCCGTTGGTAGGAAGTCAGAAATTAGACAGACTTGATTTGGCAATTAAAGCATTAGATGTAAAACTGGAACAGTCTGAATGGTTTGAACTTTATAGTGCAAGCGGACAGCAGGTGATTAGATAAAAGTAAAAATATGAATATTAAGTGTGAAAAATAGCTATATGTATTAAGCAAAATGGAGAGTGCAGCCTTGGATTGAGCTGAACTCTCCATTTTGTTATTGGTGTAGTAAGTTTGAAGAGACTTCTTAATCAATTAAATTTAAAGAGTTGGAACTTCAAAATGATTAAAAAGTATCTTGAGGCTTATTTTTTACCTTAAAGAACAAAATTGTATTTTATAAAAACAATTTCAAAACATGTTCGTATTTTGTTTCGTCAGTATAGAGATTGTGTAAGGAGCTTATGGAACTTTGATGACTTTCAGGCTGATTGATGATATAATCGATAATCATAGCGAGGTGCTATTACCTGCAATCAAGTGGAACTCTGGGGATCTTGCTAAAGATTCCCCTTTTTTTTGAAATGTTTTTTTAAAGAAATTTCTTCTAAATAGTATCGGAAGATAACAGACAAACAGCATTTACGAAGCAGATAGGAGCTGACATGGAACCGCAATATTCAATCTTATATTTCAAAGAAGAACTACTCCTGTATCATGATCAAATCAGGACATATTTACTGAATGGAATAAAGGTATTCTGGTTTGGCGAAACCCATGATTGTGAAGCTTTGCAGAAAGAGTTTCCTGGATTTGTAAAAGGATTATTTTTGCAGACCTATGATATTAGCAGTGTTGAAGGCTGGGCACCAATACCATCATCTAAAGTGGTTGATGGTATTGGCTTGGATACTGACTACAGAACTTTGTTTGAATGGTTTGAGAATAACATATATGCATTTAAACTTTGAATAATAAGGAAGGTGGGAATGGTACGTGGCAGAGTTTACAAAAAGAGCATTAGAAGAATCACTTAAGAGGATGCTTATGAAAAAACCGGTTAATAAGATCACAATTAATGATATTACTGAAGACTGTGGCGTTAATCGCGCAACCTTCTATTATCATTTCAAAGATATTTATGACCTGGTGGAGTGGTCCTGCGAAGAGGATTCAAGAAAAGCAGCGGACGGGAATACAACGTATGATACATGGGAACAGGGCTTCCTGAATATTTTTTATGCAGTTGAAGAAAATAAGCCTTTTATATTAAATGTATACCATTATGTGAGTCAGGAGCAAATCACACAATATCTGTATAGAGTTGTTTATCGGCTGATCATAGCTGTGGTTGAAGAATGTGCAGAAGGTATGAGTGTTCGGGAAGAAGATAAGAAATTCATTGCAGATTTTTATAAATTTGCTTTTGTAGGAATAATTCTGGACTGGATACGGAATGATATGAAGGCATCACCGGAACAACTGGTTGCACGAATCAGTACACTTATTGAAGGGGATGTGGTACGTATGTTGGAGAAGTGCCGCATAGACTGAGATTCCAACAAATTACTGTTTTTGTCGAAAAAAACGACAATGCAGCTTTACTGTTAAAGAATTCGATGGCACGGTTGTTTTGTTGATTGCAGGAGAATGACTACTAACATATAATCAGGGCATAACAACACAGAGTCGTCAAAGCTTTAGGAGGTATGATTATGTATTATTCAAGTGGTAATTACGAGGCATTTGCCCGTCCCTAAAAAACCGGCAGGTGTGGATCACAAGTCTGCTTATATTATTGGTACAGGCCTTGCAGCACTTTCAGCCGCATGCTATCTTGTTCGTGATGGACAGATGAAAGGGGAGCATATTCATATTTTTGAAAAGGATCCTATTCCAGGTGGAGCGTGTGATGGATTTGAATATCCAGGCGTAGGATATGTGATGCGTGGCGGACGAGAAATGGACAACCATTTTGAAGTTATGTGGGATCTTTTCCGGTCCATTCCATCGATCGAAACAGAGGGAGTCAGTGTTTTGGATGAGTACTACTGGCTGAATAAGGAGGATCCTAATTATTCACTTTGCCGTGCCACTGTAAACTGTGGAGAAGATGCACATACAGACAAGAAATTTGCAGTTTCTGACAAAGCCCAAATGGAGATTATGAAGCTGTTCTTTACCCCTGATGAAGATTTGTATGATAAGCGTATTGATGAATTTTTCGATGATGAAGTATTTGATTCAAACTTCTGGCTCTAATTGGAGAACCATGTTTGCTTTTGAAAACTGGCACAGTGCCCTGGAAATGAAACGCTATATCAAGCGTTATATTCATCATATCGGAGGACTTCCGGATTTTACAGCGCTTCGTTTTACAGAATATAATCAGTATGCAGAGTATGATCCTTCCGATGGTGAAATATCTGGAAAAAGCCGGTGTGGCATTCCACGATAATACCAGAGTGGTGAATGTTGAATCTCAGCGTTGTACCCGATAGAAAACAGGCTACACGGATTGAAATTGTAACAGAAAGGGGTGAAACCCGCTATGTTGATCTGACAGAAGATGATCTTGTTTTTATCACCAACGGCGGATGTGTGGAGAATTCTGCAATGGGATCCCGAAATACTCCGGCACCTTATGATCCGGAAATCAAGCCAGGCGGTGGATGGGATATGTGGAGACGTATTGCAGCCCGAGAGCCCAGGATTTTGGAAACCCGGGATAAATTCTGCTATGACAGCGAACTGTGTAACTGGATGAGTGCTACTGTGGAAACGCTTGATCAGCGTATTATTCCGTACATTAAGAATATCTGTAAAAGAGATCCTTTTACCGGAAAAGTAGTAACAGGAGGCATTGTAACAGTTAAAGATTCCAGCTGGCTCCTGAGCTGGACCATCAATCGTCAGCCACAGTTTAGAACTCAGCCGAAAGATCATTGCCTTGTATGGGTCTATGCACTCTTTAATGACAGACCTGGCGATTATATTAAAAAACCGATGCGAGACTGTACAGGAAAAGAAATCTGTATGGAATGGCTGTATCATATCGGTGTGCCGGAAAATCAGATTGAAGAACTTGCAGAGAACAGTGCCAATACAGTTCCGGTTATGATGCCTTATATTGACGCATTCTTCATGCCCAGAAATGATACAGATCGTCCGAAGGTGGTTCCTGACGGGGCAGTAAATTTTGCCTTTATCGGTCAGTTCGCAGAAACAGCCAGAGATACTATT
>NZ_JAYFUY010000075.1:0-8489 GCF_059933065.1 Blautia sp. HA3515
TTTTATTTTTATGGGATGGCAGTAAGCCAGACACAAGCCACAGGCCGGTTCCTGCAAGAATACACACATCAGACAGATTAAAGACTATTTTTTTCAGTTTCTTATGACTGGTACGAAAGCTGATATAATCTGTCACATACCCTCTTTCGCGCCGATCCATATAATTGGACAGACCTCCGCCCATAACCATACCAAGACCAATCCTGCCGATCACAGGCTTCTTCTGAATATTCTGCCGCAGATATTCTCCTGCAGCAGCACCTAAGGCTGCTGCGGAGATCCCCTGACAGTTCTTCTGATCTTTCGGGCCTATACCAAGGGCCATGCCTTCATTGTGGCAGTTACACAGATATATCCTTCCCCCAGGAATTTCCTTTCTGGTGCCCTGAAGGATATTGCTGTCCACCTGTTCCTTTATTTTTTCATCCAGCAGGTAGATCCATGCTGTAAGTCCAAGTCCTGTCATATCTGTCCTCTTCCCCATAACTGTCCTTGTGTCTTACGAAACCAAGGAGTGTATCACTTACTCCTGGGTATCCTCTGCAGAAGTCTCTGCTTCCGGTGCACTTTCATCAGTGACATCCTCTGAAGCCTCTGCTGCAGGCTCTTCTGCAGGTGCATCATTTTCTACTGCTGCTTCTGTTGCTTCTTCTGCTGAAGCCTCAGCAACAACTTCCTCTTCCGGCTCCGGATTGGGGCATGCAGTTCCACAGTATGGGCAAAAAGCCGCATCCTTCTCCACTGCCCGCTTACAGGATGGGCAGATCTTGCGTCCTTTCAGATCTGCTGCAGCATCCTTGTACTCTGCGATAGCATCCAGATGCTGACGGATCTCCTGACAAAGATTCTGAAGTTCTTCGTCCATCTGGGCACCTCCGCTGTAACGGCTGAAAACAAGATTACCGATATCACATTTCAGCTTCTCCACCATATGTTCCTCACTGGACACCTTACTCTGAATCTTCTGTGTCTCATAAATCTGTCCAGCCTTCTTGCTAAGATCCTTGGTTGTTCTTGTCAATGTTTCACTTAAACCATCAAAAAAACCTTTTCTCATAACGCATTTCTCCTTTTCTTTTATTTGCTGCATGAATATATGTTAGATGTTGGGGCACCCCCAACCAGTTGCCGTCTCAGGCCAGCAAAGGCACTTCCTGGCCTCTTAAAAGGATCCTTGGTCCTCCGTTACCGTCTATATATTCTTTTGTAATGATCACCTGACCAATACTGTCATCCTTAGGGATCTCATACATGATATCCAGCATATATTCTTCAAGAATAGCACGAAGGCCTCTGGCTCCTGTATTGCGTTCCAGGGCTCTGGCTGCAATAGAATGCAATGCTCCATCCTCAAACTCCAGGCGTACCTCATCCATGGCAAGAAGCTTCTGATACTGCTTCAGTATGGCATTCTTAGGCTCCTGCAGGATCTCTACCAGCATGTCTTCATTCAGCCCGTCCAATGTAAAGATCACCGGAAGCCGGCCGATAAATTCAGGGATCATCCCGAAATTGCGGATATCTTCTACGGTTACTTTTGAAAGTATATGCGGGTCTCTGTCATATTTATCCTTCAAATCCGCATAAAATCCAATGGATGCCTGCTTATTCAGCCTTTCCTTGATGATCTCGTCCAGATCCGGAAATGCGCCGCCGCATATAAACAGGATATTCCTGGTATCTACAGTCACCATAGGCACCATAGCATTCTTGCTGTTGGCTCCTACCGGCACCTCTACCTGGCTGCCTTCCAGCAGCTTCAGAAGTCCCTGCTGGACAGCCTCTCCGCTTACATCCCTTTGGTTTGCGTTCTTTTTCTTTGCGATCTTGTCTATTTCATCTATAAAAATAATGCCATGCTCTGCCCGCTCTACGTCATTGTCAGCTGCAGCCAGCAGCTTGGATACAACGCTCTCAATATCGTCTCCAATATATCCTGCCTCTGTCAAAGATGTAGCGTCTGCAATAGCAAGCGGTACATCCAAAAGTCTGGCCAGTGTCTTTACAAGATAGGTCTTACCGCAGCCGGTAGGCCCGATCATCAGCATGTTGGACTTCTCGATCTCCACATCATCCTTCATGTCTGATGCCACTCTCTTATAATGGTTGTACACTGCCACTGACATAACCTTCTTTGCCTTTTCCTGGCCGATCACATATTCATCCAGGGTGGCTTTGATCTTATGGGGTGCAGGGATCTTCTTCAGATCCAGCACAGGCTTTGCTTCCTGGGCTGCCTTTTTCTTGCGGATCTTCCTGGGCTGTGGTCCCATATTCAGATTCCCCAGGTCGATCATGCTGACGCCTGGCATATTCAGCAGGTCGCCGTAATTCATGTTACTGTTGTTGATCTGGCTGTTCATAGTGTTAAAGCTTTTCTGCATACAGTCTGTGCAGATATGTATATCATTCGGAAGTTCGATCATCTTCCCTGCCTGGCTTTCCGGACGGCGGCACAGGAAGCAGAAGTGCTCGTATCCGTCTTCCTGTTGGTCCGTATCATCCCCTGCACCAGCAGCAGATGAATCAGCTGTTGGGGATGGATCCGTTGTGTCTGCTGCTGTGTCTTTCTCTCCGGCAGTATCTACTTCTCTGAAATCTTCGTAATCGTCAATATGCTGTGACATATTATTTCCTTTCTGTTGTTGTATTCCATTTGGATTATAGCACATATTTTCACACTATTGAAATAAAGTTTTTATAAAGTCTTTATAAAGTCTGACGAGACATAAAAGCTTGTATTCCCTCTTCGGCAGAGTCCTCATCTGGACCTTCTATAAAGATCTCCACCTGATCGCCGCAGCGAAGTCCCATTCCCATGATCCCGATCAGATTTGCAGCGGATACTTTCTTACCGTCTTTTTGAAGCTGTATCCTGCTTTCATATTGTTTTGCTTCTTTTACAAGCATTCCTGCCGGCCTGGCATGGATTCCTGCCGGATCTTTGATCGTATATAATATTTTCTTCATTTTCTGCCTCCTTATCCCTAATATCATCATATTGATATTTTTCCCGAAAAACTCTTTTTCATACATTCTACTGCAGGATGCAGGAAGAGCTGCCGTAACGTATCTGAAACTCAGATACGCCAAAGCAGCTCTCATGAAATATCCTATAGGTAAGAATTTGATACCAAAACACCAAAGGCCATATCAGGCATTATTATGTCCCTGGCTATCTCTGGACGCAAGGGTAACGCTGATGGTCTGTTCTTTATATTCGCCATCATCCGGCCGTGCAACTACCACATCTACCGTTTCTCCGGCAGTATAATAAGACAGCTTCTCCACCAGGTCGGAGCGTCCGCTCACCGTTTGTCCGTCAAATTTTACAATAATGTCGTTTTTCTGGATGCCTGCCTGCTCCGCTGCACCGCCTGGTGTTACTCTCATAATAAAAGCACCGGATGGCATATTGTACATCTGGACGGCACCTGCGGTAAGATCTGTCACCTCCACATCCAGATATCCGGCTTTGGAGGAATCAGACACCTTATCCCTTGTCTTCCGATTCATAAGATCTTCCAGGATGGGCTGAGCCTCAGAAATAGGAATGGCGTACCCTGTACCTTCCACGTCACTGGATGCATATTTTGCACAGTTGATCCCGATCAGTTCACCCTTCATATTCAAGAGGGCACCACCGCTGTTGCCAGGATTGATCGCTGCATCTGTCTGAATCAGGTTGGAGGCAGTGCTTCCTCCTTCCAAGGTGATGGTACGGTTCAGGGCACTTACCCATCCGGAAGTGACTGTCTGACCATAACCAAGGGCGCTTCCTATGGCAACCACCTGCTCTCCTACCAGCAAGATCATCAGAGCTGCCCAGCTGGGCAATCTTGATCTCACTCATGGTATCTTCTGGGATATCCTTTTTCTCTACAGCGATCACTGCCAGGTCATTCGTCTCATCGGTTCCTTTGATCTTTGCAGAGACTGCATCGTCAATATTAATATCTCCGTCACCGCTGGCTACATTCTGTGTCTCTTGCTCTGCACTTACCACATCATCCCCGATAAAGCACACACTCAAGGTAGTAGCACCCTCGATCACATGATTGTTGGTAGCGATCAGAAGCTCATCATCATTCTCTCCTACAATGATCCCAGACCCACTGCCTGTGCTTGGATATTCCATGCCATATCCAAAAAAGCTGGTGATCTCCTGAATGCTTACAGACGTAATAGCAACCACTGAAGGCATGGTAGCTTTTGCTACGGCTGCCACTGCACCTTTTTCATTAGCTGTATCCTGCACTGAGGAAGTATCTGTGGCATTGTCTGAAGCTGCCACTGTCTCCGGAACTGATTCTGTAGTGGATACTTTTGTATCTGTGGCAGATGCTGTGCCAAAATATTTCTGAGACAGGATATTGGTTGCCTGAAAAACAGTTCCTGCTACCAGTCCGAATATCACTGCCAGTGCTATCGTAGCTGTCAGCTTCTTCTTAAAAAGTACTGGCTTCCTGTCTTTGTCTTCTGCCGTAGCTTTCACCTTGCTGGTGTCTTCTTCGTCCTGGTCTTCTCTGGTTGTTTGCTGTTCTTCATGAAACCGATACTGTCCGTATTGTGGTCTTGTATAGTGATAGGTTACATCCCCGGAGCTGTCATTTACTGTATTTTCCTGGGAATCTGTCCCCCGGCTTTTCTCCTCGTCCATATCCATCTGCTCCCTTCTGTCTTTCTCGCTATGGTAAAATAATCCAATGTCATTCCCCACCTTGTGCAAGCACAGGCGGGTTCAGACCTTTTAACACTGTAATCATTACATAAAAAAAGTGTAACAATGAAATGTGTTTAATTTGTGATGGATATTTAAAAAAACAGTGACAGAAACCAACTATTCTTTTCTTTTCCAGTATTCCCGGTTCATTGTACACTTAAGGATCGTTTTGGGTGACAGTCTCCTGTATCCTTTCCCCATTTTGTACCCCAGGTACTTGCTGCCACTTTGGAGCACCAGCTGCGGAATCAGCCATATATGTCCGCTTTTCAGAAGATAACCCAAAGTCTGCTTTACCAGCTTCATCCCCTCCCCTTCGGAAGGGACAGAGTTCGAAGATCTCCGGATGCTCTGCCTGGGACACGCCCAGATCAAAATTTCTGTGGAACTGCTGGCAGCAGGAATAATTATGCGAATGGTACACACAGGCATCTGCCTGATATGCGATCCCATATCCTTTTTTGGCCATATTGCCTGCATAGATCATATCCTCATTAAAAATGGCCCGATCCACAAATCCACCTACTTCTTTGTAAATCTCCTTGTTGTAAGCTGCACATACATTGGAGCAAAAATATGTCTTGATCCCGTATCTGCCTGTATCCTTCTCCCATTTTACAGAAGAAACCGATGGATAATTAAAGGATCTGGTATAGCATTCTATAAAGCGGCAGTCCTGTTTGGGCAGCTGTCTTGCGTATGCTGCCCCCCGACTTTTTCATCTGCTTCAAGAGGCTTTAAAAGATGTTCCACCAGGTATTCATCTACCGGAAGGGCGTCCTGGGTCATGAAGATCATAAAGTCAGCCAAAAGACAGCTCTGCCGCCTTTTTCCTGGTGCCGCCATGATCAAAGTCAGACTTTTGAAGATGGTAAACCTGCAGCTGTTTAAACTCCTTTTCCCATTCAGGCTTCCAGCCGCTTTCTTCTGTATTCATCACAATATTCTGTGAATCGGTCTGGTCTGCTGATCCAGCCTTGTCAGAAGCTGATAAAAATAATTTCCCGGATGGTATGTGGGAATGATCACATCTACATTTTTCATTCTTTTTCCTTTCCCATTGAATTGAACTGAGATAAAAAGGGCTGCTGCATAAATACACTTGCCAGGAATAATATACTGCCTTTCAGGAATATATATTCATTCACTGCAGATGCTTTATGCAACAGCCTGCTCGACTTGAACTGTTAAGCGCCTTCCACGCTTTCATAATCAACGATCACATCATCCTGGATCACATCACCGCCGCCGGCATCTCCACCGCTGGTATCTCCTCCACCGCTGACATCACCGCCGCCACTGGCATCTCCTCCACCGGTAGTATCTCCGCCGGTGCCAGGATCTACATAGTCACCGCCTGTATTGCCTCCACCGCTGGTATCTCCTCCACCGGTAGTATCTCCGCCGCCGGTTCCCAGGATCCACATAATCACCACCGGTATTACCGCCGCCGCTGGTATCTCCTCCACCGGTAGTATCTCCGCCGGTGCCAGGATCTACATAATCACCGCCGGTGCTGCCATTATCACCACCGCCAGAACTGTCTCCTCCGCCGGTAGTTCCTCCATTATTTGGATCCGAATAGCCGCCGTTTCCGTTATCCCAGGCATTGCCGCCGCTACCGTCATCCTGCCAGAAGAATTCATTATTTCCGCTGCAACCGTCGTCCTCGCTGACTGCAGGAGCCTCATCCTGAAGCTTGTCAGCACCTCCTACGATAGCAACGATCTTGGCACTTGCATCAATAATATTCTGTGAAGGTGTATAATTCTGGAAGAACCATACAGGAACTCATGAAGCTGCTTTACATTGGACTCCAGGGAATCCGCCACAATAATACTTCCTCTTACATTGGAGAACTTATAATTAAGTGGGAAGGTCTGCTTGTAGTCTGATCCACATGATATCCAAGAAGTGTTGGAATCATATTCAGGATCTCGGTCTTGGTAAGAGATGTCTCCGCCATTGGGAACACCTCAGTCCGTAATATCGAAAATGGTAGTCGGACCCGGCTTTCTTCAGCTTCTGGGTCAGCATCTGGATCACCTTACGCTACGACGCTCTGTACGTCCCATATCCAGGCTGGCTGTATAGCGGATACGGCAGTAAGAAGTAACCTGCACACCATTCAGATGGTAAATATTATAAATAGCTTCCTCATCTTCAGGCTTAGGATCCGGAAGCTCTACCGGTGCAGTATTCCTTATCTGTCTCCTCTGATGTTTCCTTACAGTAGCTGTTCATATGAACCATCTCTGCATAGGAAAGAGGGATCTCCAGACCGCCAACTGCGTCTACTGCTGCAGTCAGTGCATTAAAATCTACAGTAGCATAATCCGTAATATTCAGATCCAGGTTGGTGTTCAACATGGAAATAGCCTGTTCCGGACCACCGTATGCATAAGCTGCATTTGCCTTGGCATAAGTATCATTGCCAATATTCAGAAGCGTATCACGGTAAACAGATACCAGACGTACCTCCTGTGTATCATTGTTAATGCTGGCAATGATCATGGTATCACTGTTCTCAGAACCCAGAGACGCATTCTTGGATCTGTGGTCAATACCGAACAGTGCATATGTTCTGTAGCCTGTCATCTTGGGAGCTGTATCATTGGTAACTATCTTGGAATCATCGAAAGTTGCCCGTTCGCCGGAAGATTCTGTTACTTTGTTCTTTACAAGCTTGTCCATCCTGGCTGAAATCTGTCCATACACATACAGTCCGCCAATAAACAGCAGAAGAACAATGATCTCAATTGCGAAGAGGATTCTCTTCTTCTTTTTTCCTTTTCCTGCCATACTCTTTTCCCTTCTTGGTTATTCTGCATCCCTTAGTATTCTCTGTTAGTATGCATTTTTATTAATAAATCCCTTAAAAAATGTAAGGAACAATATTTTGATGTCAAAGCTAACGGTCCAGTTCTCAATGTAATATAAGTCACACTCAATCCTTTTACGGATGGATGTATCTCCTCTGTAGCCGTTTACCTGTGCCCATCCGGTCAGTCCAGGACGTACCTGGTGCTTCACCATATATCTGGGAATCTCTTCCCTGAACTTCTCCACAAAGAAAGGCCTCTCAGGCCTTGGGCCTACCAGGCTCATATCCCCTTTCAGGATATTGAACAGCTGGGGCAGCTCATCTATGCTTGTCCGTCTCATGAATTTACCAATGCCGGTAACTTCTGGGATCATTCTTCACTGTCCAGGCTTTCTTCTCTTCTGACTCCGGCTGTACCTCCATGGATCTGAATTTATACATCCAGAATGTCTTATTGTGAAGCCCTACCCGCTCCTGCTTATAGATCAGCGGACCCCTGGATGTGGCCTTGATCAGTATGCACATCAGCAACATCACAGGAGAAGCAACAATAATAGCTGCAATAGAACCCAGAACATCCATGATCCTCTTTACCATTGCATTAAAAGTGTTGCTTAGCGGCACATAACGTATATTGATCACCGGAAGTCCCAGTATATCTTCTGTATATGGCTTGGTGGGTATAATCGTACTGTAGTCCGGAATAAATTTGGTATGAACCCCTGACTTCTCACACATGGCAACGATCTGCTCCAGCCGGTAATACTCAGAAAGACCAAGGGTGATCGCAATCTCGTCCAGTCTGTTTGCAGGCAGGATCACCATCAGGTTTGCGATCCTTCCAATGACTTTGATCCCTTTGTAAACAGTACCAGCTTCTACGTTGTCATCCAGAATCCCCCTCACAATATAACCCCACTGGGGATTTTGCTGGATGCGGTC
>NZ_JAYFUY010000076.1:0-16227 GCF_059933065.1 Blautia sp. HA3515
CCGGAGGCTTTGGAGCAGTGCTTATGAATGGAGTGAAAAGAGGGCTTTTTTCCAATGAAGCCGGCTCCGGCTCTGCTCCTTGCGCGGCGGCTGCAGTAGAGTGCAGCAGTCCTGTAAAAGCAGGTCTTGTGCAGGCACTGGGAGTATTTATCGATACAGTTGTGATCTGCAGCTGTACTGCGTTCATCATGCTTCTTGCTCCTGAGGAATTGACTGCCGGCCTTACTGGAATGGACCTGATGCAGAAAGCCATGGAGTACCATCTTGGCAGGTTTGGGGTAATATTTATTGCAGTAACCCTGTTCCTTTTCAGCTTTTCCACTTTTCTTGGGATTTTGTTTTATGCAAGAAGCAATGTTGCCTACATTTTCGGTGATAAATGGTGCTGGCAGACAGCTTATAAGGTACTGGCATTGGTAATGCTTTTTGTTGGCGGCCTGGCAGCGTATACCTTTGTGTGGGATCTGGGAGATGTGGGGATCGGTCTGATGACGATCTTCAATATTATATTGCTTTATCCGCTGGGCGGGGAAGCGCTGGCAGAATTAAAGAAATATGAGAAAGAGAAAAAGACAGAGAAAATATCTGAAGTTCATAAGGTGATGCAGTAAAAAGAACCTGCGTAAAAGCAGATTCTTTAACTCAGTATTTGATATGTTACGCTTTTTAGCAGAGGATACATTAAAAAGGCACAGTGAGCGGATTTGGTTGCCGCAGACTGTGCCTTCAGCTTTATTCATTATAAGGAATCATGCATTGACTCTTTTCATCAGGGACATGATCTTCTCGTTGCTGGAACGTACCTTCTCAACGGATACATCATGGTTGATGATATCGATAATGCTTGCAAGGTATTTGCTCATGTTTGCTTCTACATAGTATGGCTTTGTGAGAAGCTCCGGAATACGGTAATTCAGGTTGGTAGTGATCACTTTATCGATCCATCCCTTTTCATAGTATTCATCGAATTTGGCAAGTCCATCTGTGAAAAGACCATAAGTGGTGCATACAAATACACGCTTTGCATGACGCTCCTTGATCTGTTTTGCCACATCCAGCATACTCTCGCCAGAGGAAATCATGTCATCGATGATAACTACATCCTTGCCTTCCACAGAATCACCAAGAAATTCGTGGGCTACGATAGGATTCTTGCCGTTTACGATCACAGAATAGTCCCTGCGCTTATAGAACATACCCATGTCAACGCCCAGAATATTGGAGAAATATACGGCTCTTGACATAGCTCCCTCGTCCGGGCTGATGATCATCAGGTGATCATTATCAACCTTGAAATCAGGAACACTTTTTACAAGTGCCTTCAGGAACTGATACGTAGGGAAGAAATTATCAAAACCACTTAAAGGAATGGAATTCTGTACACGGGGATCGTGTGCATCAAAGGTAATGATATTGGAAACACCCATCTCGCCAAGCTCACGAAGTGCAAGCGCACAGTCCAGAGACTCTCTCTTGGAGCGACGGTGCTGACGTCCTTCATAAAGGAAGGGCATGATCACACTGATACGATGTGCTTTTCCTGTGGCAGCGGAAATGATCCTTTTAAGATCCTGGAAATGATTATCCGGGGACATGTGATTCTCATGGCCGCATACGCTGTAGGTAAGGCTGAAATTGGTAACATCTACCATAACAAAAAGGTCTGTACCGCGGACAGATTCTTTGATGATTCCTTTGCCTTCGCCAGTACCGAAGCGGGGACATTCACAGTCTACAAGAAAAGTATCTTCGCTGTAACCCTGTGGTATAATACTTAATTTCTTATTTTCCACCAGTTCTTTACGGAATTTTACCAGCTTTTTGTCTACTTCCTCTGCCAGATCCCGGCATCCTGCCAGCGCTGCGATCCGAATCGGGGCAACAGGTATAGATTTTTCAAGCAATTCAATATTGGGCATAATATTCCTCCTAAAGTATTAAGATGCAAAAAGAACGCTCATCTCTTATTTATAACATCAGAGGCAGGTAAGGTCAAGGCATTTGTTGATTTTTGTGCCTGAAAGCGGGAAAAACGGCACACTGTTTCAAAAAAAGAACAAAATGAAAGACATATGATAAATGTGAATAAAATATTTATATCTGTAAATAAACGATATTTTTTGTAGTTGTAGTGACGAATAATTAAAGATAATTGATTTTATTCAATGATTTTTATAAATATATGCGTTATAATTATTGAAAAATGGCACATTATATTGTAAAATATAAATGAAAGTGGGTCAGTTTATTCTTTTTTAGAAAAAGATCTGCTTGCTATAGAGCGACATAACAGGGAGGAATGAAATGAAGCAGACACAGGAAAAAGAGAAAAGTTCTCTTGGACATAAGATACTTACAGGCATTGGCATTGTACTATGCGTGATCCTGATTCCTATATTGGTGATCAACTGTACACTGATCATCAAAAGCTATACGAATAAAGATCAGGTTCCCAGTATCAGCGGGATCTTTCCTATGATAATACTTACTGACAGTATGTATCCGGAGTTTGAATCCGGCGACCTGATCATTTGCAATACGGCAAAACCCCAGGACATTAAGACTGGTGATGTGATCTGTTTTTATGATCCAGAAGGGAATGGCACTGCCACAGTTACCCACCGTGTGCAGGAGGTTGTTACAGACGATGAAGGCAATCTGGCCTGGATCACCAAGGGTGATGCCAATAATACAGAGGATCTGCCTACCGTTCCGGCTAAAAATCTGATCGGTGTATATAAGACCCGCTTGAAAGGACTTGGCAATGTGGCCATGTTCATGCAGACTACCCAGGGCCTGATCATTTGTGTGATCTGCCCGATCATCCTTTTGGTGGCTTATGATGTGATCCGCCGCCGGGCATATGAAAAGTCCAAGAAGAAGGATACAGACGCACTTCTTGCTGAGCTGGAAGCACTGCGTGCTGAAAAAGAGAAAAACAATCCAAAGGATATTTGATTCCGGGATGCCACATCGGAATTAGATATAAATTAAATCCTGTTCCGGAAGGTGAGGAATGGTCTTGACCGTTCCGGCATTATCGGAATGGCGAACCGCCTGTTCTGTGGAACGGCGAGGAGCATTCCTGACAACAGGGAACGCGAGAAAGAAGGGAGAAAAAAGAGCTATGAGAAAAAACAAAATGATGCGTGCTGCATCCGGTCTTCTGGTTGCAGTTCTTCTGAGCACATGTGCAATCTCCGGTACTTTTGCGAAGTATACTACTTCAGCAAATGGAACTGACAGTGCACGAGTAGCTAAATGGGGATTCCAGTCAGCAACTGTAACATTAAATGATCTTTTTAAATCAGCATATGATACTACAACTGATTCAACAGTGAAATCAGATGATGGTGCACATGTAATTGCACCTGGTACAACAAATAGTGGAACATTTGATTTTACATACGGTGGTGCTGATATTGATAAAAATGGTACGAAAGATGATGCGCCTGAAGTTGCTTATCAGTTTACTGTAAGCACAGCCGGAAGTCAGATTGCTCCTGATATTAAAAACAATACAAATATCCAGTGGAAGCTTGATGATGATGGAACTTGGGGCACATGGGATGATATGATTGCCGCTATCCAAAATTTGTCTGGTGCTGCAACTGGAACACAACGGTATGAGCCGGGACAGCTTCCTGAGGCGTTCAAGAAGGCAGGAGCCAATACTCATACTGTATATTGGCGGTGGCTGTTTGATACAAGTGGAAATGATATGGTTGCTCAGGATGTGAAAGATACCACTATGGGTAACAAAGAGACACTTGATGAAGTGAAATTGCAGATCACTATTACCGCAACCCAGATCGACTAATCGATCCATATGCAACATACATAGTTGCAACAAAGTGATTCCTACCAGAGAATCCTCTTCCCAGTGGCAGGGAAGAGGGACTTCTGGTTTTTCAAAGAAGGAGAGATATCTGCTTTTTTGAAAAGCCAAAAGTTACAGGAAAGAGAACAGATAACATAACAGATACATAACAGATACATAGCAGATGACCTAACAGATAATATAACAGATAACACATAACAGATAATAACAGAAACCATATAGAAGCAGCAACAACCCCGAAATAATAACAGAAACCACAGAGAATGATCGTTACTGTTCACACACCACTATCCCGCGAGGTGTTTTGGCATGAATATGCCAAAATCCCGAGACATACAAGCCAAAATTCCATTGCCGCAGGCAATCTGGAATGAATTTTGGCTACGTTACTGTGAACGGAGTGAACAGTAACGTATGATCCGGGAACAGGAGGAAGGGACAATATGCCGGAGAGACAATTAGGGAGAATAAAATTACATAATCAGGAGCGGATCCTCTGGCCTGCAGTTTTTTTACTGGCAGTGATGGTGATCGCTACAGCAGCTCTGGTTGGCACCTATCTATTTCATTTTACCAGAAAGAGCGACTGTGAGATCAGCCTGTATCAAGGACAGACTTATTCTGAAAAACAGCAGCTGTCAAAGAATAAAGCGACCACCGGCAGCAGTGCAGGAACTTCATCTGGCAGCATGACCGGCAGCGATGAAGGAACCACTACAGGAAATACCACTACAGGCAGCACAACAGGCAATGCAAATGCTGGTTTTCAGGTTTCAGATGATCAGCAGATCTGGAGCACTGACACCTCCATTGATCTTTTTCATATCCGATATACCAACGGATACGGAGAGATTTCCGTGCGAGGGGAAAACGGGGATAAGATCGTAGCACCTGGCACAGATGGACAATATACCTTTTCACTGAAAAACACAGGAAGCAAGGAAGCTGATTATAAGGTCTGGATAGAGGCAAGCACAAGCTCAGGAGACATAGATTTTCCGGTGCTTACAAAAATGAAGAATACAGATGGGTGGCTTCTTGGAAGTGATGATACATGGGAAAATGCAGAAGACTTGAACGGCGTATCTGCCCAGGGACAGATGGAAGCCGGGCTAAGCCAGGATTACACCATTTACTGGCAGTGGCCGTTTGAACAGGAGGAAGACGACAGGGATACAGCTCTTGGAAATCTTACTGATGGACAGGAACTTACCTATACAGTAACCATTCACACACAGGCTTCTATGGATACAGACAGCGGTGCAGCAGACAGAAGCCAGGGCACATCCATAAACCCAGTTAAGACAGGAGACAATACAACGGTTACAAGGTGGATCCTGATCCTGACGGCAGCTGCAACAGTGTTTGGCATGGGACTGTACTTTATATATAGAAGGAAGAAAGAACAGGACAGATCATGAAAAATGCAAAAAGAAAGACAAGTCCGGTTCTGAGAAGGATCCTGCTGGCAGTGATCGGTCTGATCCTGGGAGTGAATGTGTATTTTGCAAATGCATCCGGAATCGGAGGCAATCATCTGCCAATGCCCTTTGGCTATGGGATCGCCAATGTGCTTTCCGGCAGTATGGAGCCTACGTTTTCAAAAGGTACCTTGCTTTTGGTAAAAGAAGAAAAGCAGGCAGAACCAGGACAGATCGTTGTATATCAGTCAGGTCAGGAACTGATCGTCCACCGTGTGATCCAGATAGAGGGAAATCTGGTGACCACAAAGGGCGATGCCAATGAAGCGGCAGATCCGGTTTTTGATGTAAGCCAGATCAAGGGAGTTGTGGTTGGCTGGATCCCCTGTTTGGGAAGCCTGGTCAGCTTTTTGAAAACACCGGTGGGAATCATTTTGCTGCTGGTATGCGCAGTGCTTTTGATGGAAGGCTCTTTCAGGAAGCAGAAGGTGTCAGATGACCGACAGCTGGAAGGAATCAAGGAAGAGATCCGCAGGCTGAAAGAAGAGATGAACCAGGAAGAACCCAAAAAGGATATACAGCAGAATGAATCAAAAAAAGTCATACAGCAGGAAGACCCTAAAAAGGATATGCTGCAGGACAAAATCATAAAGACAGAGAACATACAGGAATCCAAGAATAGAAAGGAGAGAGAAGATGGAGAAGGAAAACAGAACAATTAGCCGGATCTATCAGGCGGTGGCAGTTCTTTTATGTCTGGTCATGCTTTCTCTCTGGATGATGGGAAATGTATATGCCAGGTATACAACGGAAAGTTCCGGAGGCGATACCGCCAGGGTAGCGGCTTTTGTATTTCAGCTTGCAGATGGCAGTGGGAGCCAGATGATCGACCTGAAAAAAGTGCAGAAGCCAGGAGATACCTGTGAATACCATTTTACAGTAAGTAACGAGAAAGACAGCAAAGTGAATGAGGTCACTACGGAATATACCATAGGGCTGGAGCTGACAGGCAGCATGCCCCTTGAATGCAAAGTGACAGAAGTGGATCCTGAAGGATCCGGGACCAGCAAAGAGATGTGCAAGGTAAAAAGTTTTGGGGACGATGCAGTTCTGGCTAAGGAATCAGCTGCAGTTACCTTTGCACCGGCAGAAGCGTTGGAAAAAAATTATGTGTTAAGTGTAAGCTGGCCCAGTGAAGAAGCAGATGCAAAATACGCAAATACAAGCGGTACATCCGTACTTGTATTAAATGTGAATGCAAAGCAGACAGACTAGAAGAGAGCGGTGAAGATTCAGAATGATGAAAAGAGAGATCAATACAAGCCAGACAGGCAATCATAAGAAAAGAAACAGATCCGGAAGAAATGGCTGTGGCTGTTCCTTCTGGTGGTTCTTGTAGGTATCCTGGCAGGAGGGGTTCTGGCCAGATACCGGTCAGATAATCAGAAACAGGAAGAAATGAAGTCATCCGATTTTCATATAACCTCCGATCTTCTGGAAGAAGAAGGAGCCTCCTATGATGTTACAGACTGGAGATCCGGAATTGACATTCTTCTATATAATTATGAAAAAGAGAATGTTGCCCTTATTGCAGGGGACGACATCAGCTATACAATAAAAGTGGATGGAAAATGGGTATGTAGTGATCCTAATAAAGGAGTATTCAAAAAGAGTAAAGACCGCACATCCCAGACCATTCATCTTACACCTGGTACAGATGTAAAGAAGGGTGATACAGTAACTATTACTGTAAATACTACAGCACCTTATAAGAAAACACTTTCAGCTACTTTTAAGATCGTATCGGAGGGCAGCCCATCTTATACAGTAAAGGATCAGTCAGATGGAACGGTACTTCTTACTATCCAGACCAATGACTACAGCGGTAATATTACAGTTAAATGGAAGACTGGGCAGCTGGATCCGGACAGTACCAACACGGATATGGCAGACTGGTTAGATGCATCCGGACAGGGGATCCTTAAAGCAGAAGATAATACTACATATCAGTTGCTGTTTTTCAAGAATATTACAGACCAATTTACAGATCGATCCGGTATGGGGACTGAGATCAATCTGACAAAATAAAACGAGGAGGGAAAAGACTTGAACAGAAAAGACAGAAAAATGAATAAATTAATAAGTATCCTCCTCGCATTTGCAATGATCATGCAAAGTGTTTCAGGAACGGTTGTACTGGCTGATGACACCCAGCCGGAAGTCCTGGAAAGTACTCAGACCATGGATGTGGAAGATACAGAAGAACCGGAGGAGGTACAGCTGCCCCAGGAAGAACAGCCCCAGGAAACTGAGGGGCAGGATGCGTCTGTAAAAGAAGAGACAGATGCTTCTGCATCCGGGGAAACAGAGATATCTGGAGGGACACAGATAACTGGGGAAACACAGACATCCCAGGAAACAGATATAGCAGAAGAAGATCAGACAGAGGAGATTTTTACAGATCATTTGATGGATGATCCGATGCCTGCTGCAGAGGAAGGACTTACAGAAATTAATTTAAGTACAGTATCTGTGGAACAGGTGTATCTTCTCACCAATGCACAGTTTGTTTCTACTTCTGCAGGCGACATTTTGACAGGCACCGGAAAGGGATACCGCCTTACCGGAAGCGGACAGGATGCAGGTACAAGAACCGTTTATGTGGGTGACAATACATACGATGGAAAAGTTTATTCCGGACAGCAGGATATTTCTGTAGATTTTGCTGGTACAGGAAGTGAACTGTCTGTTTTGCAGATCAATTCCATTGCAAAAGAAGATGGGGACTTTGGCTCTGTCATGCTTTCTGTAAGCAAAAGTTCCAGTATCGGCACTTTAAGACTGATGGAAAAGGCAAAGGCAGTGCTGACTCTTTCTGATGCTTTGAAGATCGGGAATATGGAACTGTCAGCAGGCAGCAGTCTTACCATCAAGGCAGGCAGCTGTTCCTTCACTGTAACAGGAAATACCACAGGAAGCGGATCCATTGCCCTTTCCGGAAGCAACCTGGTATTTCATGATCTGGATGCCGGCTCCATTACACTGGATACTGCAGTAATGAATGCATCAGGCTGCAAGGTGGCAGCAAAAGATAATCTGACGGTAAATAGCAGTACAGTGCAGGACGCATCTCTTCTTGGATTCAAAGAGGATGTAACCGGTGCAAAGACCCTGTCCTTTACAGGAGCCGGAAATGCACTTCGTAATATAGAAGTCTGTTGGTACAACCGAAAATGGAACAGCCAATGTGTCTATCACAGGTGCAGAGACAATTTCCAATGCTTCTGATACTAATTTTATCTGTGATTATGGAATTACTTATTTTCATGATGGTGCTGAGCTTACAAAGGAAGACACATGGCCGGATACCTATCGTGTAAAGTATACCGGTACCATTAGCGGCACAGGAGAGATGATCGGATACCATCAGAAAGTTGGTGCTTATATTGGGACAGCAGATCAGATCCAGCTGCCTGTATATGTACAGAAAGGCTATACCTGCAAAGGCTGGACATGCGGAGAGGATAGTACAGTCAATACGGTGCTTCCTGCCGGATATGCCAGCAACCTTACCTTAAATGCAGAGATGAAACCTGCTTCGGTAACAGTAAGGGTAGATCTGGGCTATACTCCGGATGAAAACAGTAATGATGATTACCAGACCCTGAAACAAGTGACTACATATGAGAATCGTGTATGGGGAGATGTGGTAGCGCTACCGGCACCTTATCGGTTTGGGTACCAGTTCCAGGGATGGAAGATACAGCCTGGTGATGAAAAAAGCGGACTTATAAAGGAAAGCTATACGGTATCCTTGGATGATGCTACAGAATCGGAAGATGGTACTTTCTCTATAGCGCTTACGGCCGTATGGGAAGCCGATCGCTTTCCTGTAAGATTCCTGATTTCCAGTAATGTAGATCTGACCAAACTGAAGGTCCAGGCAAATGGAACTACTTATGATTCTGTCTCTGCTTTTGCACAATCCAATCAATATGTGACCTGGAATGAGGCTGATCATCTGCTGGAATTTGACCATTTTGTGTATGGGGAAAATCTGTCCGATTATCTTACGGGAATCGGTCTTTCACAGCTGCCTGTGCTTTTGGACCAAAGGGAAGGAGCAGCTAAGCAGGAGTTTGCAGGCTGGTCTACACCTTCAGGAGCAATGCTTTTAGAAGACATGACCTTCTCTGTGGGAAGCATCCTGGATAGTAAAGGAGAAGGGGAGTCCCTTGCTGATTATGAAGCCAAGATCAAAATTACCCCTATAGTGCTTTCCAGCTTATGGGGAACCGGTCAGTATAAGCTGACTGTTGATGTAGTTGATGGATGGGAGCTTCTGGTGAATGGTCAGGTTCAGACACCTAATGGCTCTGAAAAGACCATGACCATTTCTGTCTTACGACCGGCAGTGAACTGGTTTGGAGATGCAGCGCAACAAATCCGCTGAATTTCAGCCGGTGGACATTTACGGAAGGCTTTTTGCCAGAGGAAACCACTTATGATTCAGGTGCAAATTATCTCACCTGGAAGGCTGTGATGCCCTACAGAAATATTAAGGCAAGCTATACCTCTAATCTTTCCTCCTTATATGTGGATCTGGCTGTAAGCAAGATCACTTTTGAAGAGAAGGTGACGATGCCCAATGGCCGTACAGTGGACGGCTTCTGGTATACGCAGGTGATGACACCATCTGAATACGACGGCATGAAGGTAAATGCCTTAAGCCCTGCATTTCAGGCGAATGCTTCTTATGTAGGCCATCAGGACGAGTATTTCTATGTCTGGGATTATGGGGATACATCGTCAGATCACAAGTAAAAATACAGACACACAGAATCAGCTGACTCTTGTATCAGCCATGACCATTACCCTGAAAGACTGTAAGATGATTGCTACGGATGCTTACAGGGATCAGGCAGCAGGAACAAAGCTGGGCGAGATCGAACTGGAGAATCTGTATGACGATCAGGGGAAAAACATGAGTCAGGCCCTTGAAAATACAGATCTTACCCAGTATGCCAATGTGGTTCTGGATACAGATAAAACCAATCAGTATACGGTTTATTTGAATCTGAAAGGCGATAACAATGTGATCGCTGATATTTCCACTTCAGGATTTCATGCGGAGGCCAAATACGGAGGAACCGTTTATGTACAGGGGATTGATACTGGAAACAGTAAAGCTGTACTGGGAACGATTTTCGGAGATTTTAGCTGCACGATTCAGAAGCTGGATGTAACTGCTTACGAGAAGGAAACTCCATTTCGTTATCTTACCTATACCTCACGGGTTGGATCGGTGTATTTCAACCAATCCAGTATTCAGGCAAAGGACAGGACTGTATTCACCTACAGCATGTATATGAACGTGAGAGACAGTCAGTTATATGTAAAAGAAGCACGGGGATATTATTATGGCATAAACATAAGCGGCTCCAGCTATGCTCACATTTATGGGGACGTTTTGTCCAACCGTCACTCCATGTCTGTTACGGGTTCTACTTCTGTGGTTATTGATGGGAATGTGCTGACCACAAATCAGGATCAGTATGCTTCCGGTGATATTAATACCAGTGGATATGTGATCGTAAAGGGTACCGTGTATGATGCATCCAATACCAGATTCACCAATGGAACAGTAATTTGTAATACACTGATCGTTGGTTCTTATATTACCACAAATGGATCTGCACGGCTGATCACCAACCTGATCACCGCCAATACCTATTCAAATATCCGATATGATAAAGCGACAAGCAGATATTATCCCTCTCTAAACAGCAGTGATAGCCGTGTTTACTCTATTACGCAGGCAAATCAGAATGAGGATGATTATCCCTTCAGGGTATTCTCTTCCAGTGTTGCTACCACAAGAACCTATAGCTTTGGAGGAGCCTCTACCAGGATTTATCTGTTCGGTCATTATAAAACCACAGCTGTGGGAGCAGTGGATTATTATGATCTTTCCATTACAGCCATGGATCAGGACAACCCGGTTCAAGGATATGTGCTTCAATGTCTGGATGACAATGGGGATTTGAAATCTCAGGTATCACTTGATGATACGGCTTTGCAAAATGGGGTAAAAGCAGCTTCCGGTTATGCAAATAATGAATGTATGATGCTTGGAAACAGTACTTATATACCAGGTACAAACACACCAAGGTTTGTGGCTTTTACCGGGGCACAGGTTTATGCAGCCGGCAATCTTACATTCTTTAATGAAACAACAGTATCTGATGGCTTGATCTGGTGCGACGGAAGCTTTGGTACAAAAAGTGATCTTACAGTTTCAGGCGGACAGATAACGGCAAAAACCGTAGGAAATGTGTACCATCTGAATACGGTTTATGCAGACGGTACCAAGCGCTGGAAAAAAACACTTATTACCGGCGGTACTGTAAATGCAGATGAGATCGGTGCAAGAGCCAGCCATGGAACGAAAGGAAGTATCCAGCGAAGCCTGGTAGAAATTACCGGTGGAACGATCCAGGACACCACAACCCTTCAAAGTGATGAATATATTAACTATATTTATGATAATACAGATTTTCCGGAGGCTTCCAATACATTTGCATCTATGCCGG
The DNA here is from genome assembly GCF_059933065.1 of Blautia sp. HA3515. Lineage (NCBI taxonomy): Bacteria > Bacillati > Bacillota > Clostridia > Lachnospirales > Lachnospiraceae > Blautia > Blautia sp. HA3515. The sequence goes on from NZ_JAYFUY010000076.1 coordinate 11,856, forward strand.
ATAATGTTCGCTTAACTGCACAGGATACAGATGGAACTACAAAAAGCTGGCACACAGAAGATCAGATCACCTTTGCGCCACCAGTGGCAGCCGATGGAAACGCAGGTTCCTGGCAATTTGGTTCCCTTTCCGGGCCAAAGGCAACAGGCATTGATGCCGATGGGGCTTTACTTCCTGAAAATACTAATATTAATGTTAGCCAGAAAGACCAGCTTCTGTTATATGCTGCCAAAGATAAGTATAATCTGACGAAGGTTTATGGTACAGATCTGTATACTTTGACGGTGAAAGGTGATGATGCTGTATTTACATCTAATACCATGACAGATATTTCAGATCTGCAGCAGATCGAAGTACGGACGGCATCTGTATCCGGAGGTACTGCAGCTTACCCTTAGGGTACAGTCAGAGCTGTATCGTACACGGACTGTGGTGTGGTATATTGACGGCAATGGCCAGTATCACAATGCACTGGCAGGGGAAAGCTGGCAGGGGAACAGTATTACCTTTAATATGCCAAAGGGAAATACCTACATCTACGTGGTGGATGATGAACATGCCCTTCCACTGGATCTGTGGGTCAGCAGCTACAGCTTTGACAGCAATGGATTTGTGACCCAGCTTGTGGATGTGGACAGCTCCGGAAAACTGACTGACACAGATGCGGATAAACGCTTTACTTATTCCGGTAATTACAGGATCGTGCAGTCTAATCTGAAAAATGACCAGATAAAAGATCCTAAAGGTGCTGAATTTGATGGCGTAAACAAAGCAGATATGACCAGCAATCGGATCCGTTTTGCATCAGATTTTGACAATCAGACCACTTCCAATAATCAGATCATATTGTCTAGGATCTATCAAAAATGTCAGGATGATCAGTTTGGAGTTTTGGTGGAAAGCTCATCAGATGAAAGCCAGGGCGGAAAGGTCAAGCTTCAGTTGGATGGGAAAATTGCGCTTTTCCGTTTCCAGCTGAAAAATCCTTCTTCCCTTACTCTTGCAGGGAAGAATGGCAAAGATACAGATGTGCTGTATTTTAACCGTGCACAGACCAATTCACCTTCTGATTATCTGATCAATGCCGGTACGATCACAGGAAAACCTGGAAATCTGACACTTAAGAATCTTAAGCTTAATTATAAATCCGGTTATGGTGGATATCTGCTGTATGGAACACAAAAAGGTGGTTCCCTTACCATAGAAGACTGTAAGTTCTACAATAAAGCATGGGGAGACAGCACCGGCTTTGCTAGATATGTTGAAAACATAAAGATCCAGGGAAGCGACATTGACATTACCACCGGATATTCCTATACCACAGAATTATTCTCCGGTTGTGGGGATGTGACAGTCAGCGATAAAAGTAAGATCCAGTGGAAATCCATTGGAAGTGAATCAACAGGCGGTTATCCTTTTGATTATGGAATTGGCGGCACCTTAACGGTTGATGATTCTGAAATTGTTACGAATTTTGATCCGTCAGCTGACACAAGAACCTATACCATCAATGATTATGAAACAAGTAAGGCCAAACAGGTGATCCTTCAAAATGGCGCTAAGTATACGGCAGACAGCCGCCTTCGGTTCACCAAGGTTCAGGTTCTTTCGGATGCTGTTTTAACAGTAAAATCTTTTGGAAATGAAGAAAGCTATTTCTTTTCCCAGGATATTCTGGTGGATGGCGGTACCATCAACGCAGATTATGTAGTTGTCAGTGGATTCTGTTCGCCCCAAAGCAGTGTCTCTATTTACTGCGCTGCCACAAAGGCTGCGCTGGACCTAAGAATCAGCAAGCAGACCAACGTAATCGATGGAAAGGATCTCCCTGGCCTTGTGATCAAGTCTGGTACTGTAAATGCCAGGAAATTTGCAGGTGGTGACTGGAATGGAAAGGTTACAGTATCCGGCGGAACATTAAATACGGCAGCAGTAGGTACATCCGGTTATTTGTACGGCTTTATAAAGCAGCTTCCTGCAAACAAGCTGGACTACGTATACAAATATCCCATCTATAATTACAGCAATTACACACAGTCTGCTGCAGTAACCATAAATGGTGGAACTGTGAATATTGAAGATGGCGGCTATCTGGGCGGCGCCAATACCACGGTTCAGGTTTCCGGCGGACAGGTGAAGCTGGGAGAAAATGCTGTGCTTGGTATGACCCAGTCGCAGACAAAGGCTCTTTCTGATTATTACTCAGCAAAAGGGGATAATATTGGAAAACACGTACCTGCAAGCAAGTCTCCAAATTTCAGATGGCAGCGTAGCCATGGCAGATGCTGCTACAGGCAGTATATGTGCCCCCTATGGTCAGATCCTGATTTCAGGCAATGACACCAGCATTAAAGCAGCTAGGATCAGTGCAGACTATGGAACTGTTGAGTATAAGAGAGGCTAAGAATGCATTTGATAATCCTTATCAGGGCAATGAGCCAAGTAGATACAAAAGCAATCGTATCGGTGTGTGGGTAACAGATTCCCTGTCAGCCCAGAACCTGGCGATAACAGATGGCGCCCAGGTCTATGCACCAAATGCATTTGCTCAGATCACAGATGGACAGGGAAGACTGAGTGTGCAGGAAGCAGGTCTTTATTCTGCTGCTTATGGGGAAAAAGGTATTTCCAGAGCAGAGGAGGACAAGCAGTATAATGACAGATCCGGTGCTGCGGATCAGACCGTATTTGGTACCCATCTGGTATCCATTATATATGTGTTGAATCCACAGGGAATCCTTTTGGATGCGGATGAGAAAGCTCTGGCGAATAATGAAAATCCAGAAAACTATACATCCACTGCAACAGATCAGCATCTTCCTCTTAAAGGATGGATTCTGTGAAGGCTATTATTTCAGAGGCTGGTACAACAATCCGGAATGTACAGGAAGTCCTGCCACCCAGATCAATACTACAGTTGCCAATGACTTTACCCTGTATGCAAAGTGGGAAAAGGTCAGGGTGAAATTCCAGCTGAGGATGGATGAGAGCAGCGCTGCCGGTTATTATAACGAGGCAGAATTTGCAGGCAACAGTCATTGGACAAAAGGCAGAAGACGGCAATTCCTATGTGTCTTCTGAAATGGCTTATGTTACATACGGGGACAGGATCCTTACCGCTTCTGGTGTAAACCTGATCAATTATTCCACCAATACCCTTGGTGTGACTGAGGTGCAGATCCAGGAAGACGGCTACACAGGAGATCAGTCCATCAGTGCCAGCAGCACTGTGACAAAGGCGCTGGCTGAATATTATAAGACAAAAGATACAAACAAAGACGGATCTGCAGTGATCACTCTTCATGTACATCTGGTACAGAAAAGATATGCAACCATTACTTTTGATCTGAACCAGAAAAATGGAAGACCTGTGGATGCAGCATTTACTACAGGGGTTTCTGCTATCAGGGAAAATGTTGGAGTAGATAAAACACTTGGAACAATTCCTGCATTTACAGATGCAAGTGTAACACAAGGAAACAGCAAAGGACTGGTACAGGCAGCAGCCAAAAAGGCTATACCTTCTATGGTTGGAATACCGACAAAAATGCCACAAAGGACAGCAAAGATGGCTGGGTAGATAAAGAGAGTATTTTTGCTGCCAATACCACCATCTATGCTATCTGGCAGGCGAATACCTATAAGGTAGAGTTTTTGGCAGGAGAGGGCAGCTGGGTTACTGCAGGTCAGCAGGCGCCCGCTGCAGGTCAGGATGCAATCCCTTCTCTGGAATGCTACTGGGTATATGATACGCCAGTAACAGAGGCAAACAGCTTCTGGTATAAAGATGCGCAGGGAAATAAATGCTACATGACTGAACTTCCTTATGCATGGAAAGAAGGAAGTACCTTTGATAATGAAAATGGATGGTTCTATTCTTATGGTGAGAATGGAGCAACTGTAAAGAAAAGATTTCTTCTGCCCAGGCCTTAAGCGCACTGCTGATCCGCACGCTGGGTCGTAACTCTTGGTTCTCCAGACGGAAATCCGGATAAGATAGCGCTAAGTGTTACTGCAGAATATACGCCGGTAAATGTAACTTATGATTTGAATGGCGGACACTGGATGGACAATACACAGGCCAGTACCCAGAATCCGGCATACGGAGCTCCTCTTGCCGGTTATTGTACAGCAGCTGCAGATAACACCACACAGGTGCTGGAAAGTACTACCGGTGAGAATGGATGATTTATCGTGTGCTTGGAACTACAGCAGCATATTACAACACTAACAAAAAGTATGCAGCTGCAGATTACAGAACACTGCTTTCCAGAAAGGGCTATACCTTCCTTGGATGGTACACCAGCCTTAACAAAGATGCTGAAAAAGCAGAGACAGATCCTTCCACGGTATCTGTAGGCACAACACCAAG
>NZ_JAYFUY010000077.1:0-36656 GCF_059933065.1 Blautia sp. HA3515
CATTTCAACCTATTTATACAAAGATTCACTGTGTACATTTGTAAATTTTGGGTAAATATCTAATATTTCATTTAATACAGTAAATAACCAAAAACCTTCTTAATCTGTGAAGGCCCGGCGAATCCGTTCCAGTGCCTCTGTCAAAGTCGCCCTGGGACAAGCTACATTCACTCTCTGGAATCCACGCCCCAGATCGCCGAAGATCTTCCCGCTGTCCAGCCACAGCCCGGCTTCGTAAATGATCCGATGCTCCAGTTCCTCCACAGATAGTCCTGTATCCCTGAAGTCCAGCCATACCAGATAGGTTCCTTCATGGTCTGTCATCTTCACGCCTGGCAGCTTTTCTTCCACATATTTTCTGGTAAATTCAATATTTTCTTTCACATAAGCATGCATAGCCTCATACCACTGACTGCCCTTTGTGTAAGCAGTTTCACAGGCCACCAGCCCAAGGATACCCCAGAGCTGGCTCACGCCGGCCCCGTCCATCTGCTTTCGGAACCTGCGGCGCAAACCTGGATTTGGAATAAAAATATTGGAAATAAGCATACTTGCCAGATTAAAGGTTTTGCTTGGCGCTGTACAAGTAACCGTAATATCCTCATATTCCTTTTTCAGCCCTGCAAAAACCTGATGTTTTCCCTTGAACACAAAGTCCTGATGGATCTCATCGCTGACTACCGTCACTCCGTATTTCACACAAAGATCTCCCACCCGGATCAATTCATCTTTCGTCCATACCCTGCCTACCGGATTATGGGGATTACACAAAAAGAAAAGCTTTATCTTTTCATCTGCGATCTTTTTCTCAAAATCCTGAAAATCCATATGATAGCGATTATCTTCTCCAAGGTACAGATCATTGCTGACTACCTTTCTGTTATTATCCGTGATCACTTCAGAAAATGGATAATAAACCGGAGACTGGATCAGTACGCTGTCCCCTGGTTCTGTATAGGCTTTTACAGCCATGGCAAGTGCAAACACCACGCCTGGCGTCTTTACAAGCCACTCTTCCCTGGTATCCCATCCATGACGTTCCTGGATCCAGTTATGTACTGCTTCAAAATAAGGTGTTTTCACTTCACTGTATCCAAAAATCCCCTCTTTTGCACGTTCCACAAGTGCATCCTCTATATAGGAAGATGTTTCAAAATCCATATCTGCCACCCACAATGGCAGCACATCTGCCGGCATACCCTTTTTTTCTGCAAAGTCATATTTCAGACAATTGGTATTTTTTCTGTTAATGATCCTGTCAAAATCAAGATTTCTCTCTGGCATAAAGTTCTCCTTCTATCTCTTTGAATACTTTTTCCAGTTCAGCGATCAGGTCTTTGATATTTTCAATACCAACAGATAAACGCAGGGTCGCTTCTGTGATCCCGTTCTTTTCCCTGATCTCTTTCGGAACATCTGCATGGGTCTGTGTAGTTGGATAAGTGATCAATGTTTCCACTCCTCCAAGACTTTCTGCAAATTTAATCATACGGACATTTTCCAGAATTGCAAGGGCAAATTCTTTACTTTCCAGTTGGAAAGTAAGCATTGCGCCAAAGCCTCTGGCCTGCTTTTTCATGATCTCATATCCAGGGTGCTCAGGAAGTCCCGGATAGATCACTTTGGTCACTGCTTTCTGTTTTTTCAGCCACTGTGCAATGGCAATGGCATTTTCCTGGGCACGATCCATACGCACACCCAAGGTCTTGATACCCCGAAGGAGCAGCCAGCTGTCCAGTGGAGCCAGCCCGGCGCCGGTTGTTTTGATCAGAAAACGAAATTTCTCACTGATGTCTTCCCTGTTTGTTATCAGAAAGCCGGCAAGTGTATCGTTATGTCCGCCCAGATATTTGGTGCCGCTGTGTACCACAATGTCTGCCCCAAGATCCAGCGGATTCTGGAAATAAGGAGATAAGAAGGTATTGTCTACAATAAGCAGCAAATCATGCTTTCTGGCAATCTTAGAAAGTGCCTGAATGTCTGTTACATTCATCATGGGATTGGTAGGTGTTTCAATATAGATGGCTTTTGTGTTTTCCTGAATGTAATCTTCCACATTCACCTTATGACAGTCCACTCTAGAAAAAGAAATTCCGTTCTTGGAAGATACATGGTCAAAAAGCCGGATGCTTCCCCCATACAGATCTGCATCTGCGATCAGGTGATCTCCTGGCTTAAAAATCTCCATTAACAGGGAGATTGCTGCCATTCCTGAAGAAAAGGCCAGTGCATCAATACCATTCTCCAGGGATGCCACCACCTTTTCCAGATGCTCTCTTGTTGGATTCTGTAATCTGCTGTAATCAAAACCTGTACTTCTGCCCACTCCTTCATGTGCATAGGTTGCTGTCTGGTAAATCGGATAGCTGATGGATCCATAATTGTTACAACAGCCTTCCTCTTCTTCTAAGTGAAGACACTTGGTTTCTATTTCTCTCGCCATTTTATTCCCTCTTATTCCTATCAGTTTTATATTATTTATATACTGATATAATGATAGCAAAGGAAAACTGGTTTGTATAATTCATTTTACCTGTTATTACTTATAGTTTTTGCCTTATCCCTTTTGGTATTGTGAAGCTTTCATCACCTAAAAACACCTGGCGGAAAACCGAAGTTCTCTGCCAGGTGCCTCTACTGAGCCTACTTTACAGTTACCTTCACACTCTTGCGAAGCCCATTCTGGGCATAACAGTAAATCGTACACTTGCCTTTTCCCTGGGCAGTGATCACTCCCTTACTGTTCACCGTTGCCACCTTTTTATTACTGCTCATATAACGCAGTACAGCCACATGTTTTACGACTTTTCCATCTGAATTCACTACACTGGCCTTAATAGCTGCCTTCTTGCCCTTTTTCAGGGTAATGTTTTCTTTCTTAACATTAACAGCCGTTACTTTGCTGAACTTGCCGCCGGTTGTTGAAATGTGCATAGCCGGTGTTTTGGAAAGAATGGTCTGTTTGCCATTTACAGTCTTGTATGCAGCCACATAATATTTGTAATAGGTATTTGCCTTAAGATCCTTGTGAGTCCATTTGGTGGTGCTTGCTTTGACTGTTTTCAGAAGTTTGTAATCTTTGCCGCATTTGCTTCCGTAAATCTTATATCCGGAAGCGCCCTTGATCTTATTCCATTTTATAGTTATAGATGTCTTCTTACTTGTAAGACTGGAAAGATGAATCGGGGTCTGTGCCGGTACAGGAGTAGGTGTTGGAGGTGCCACTGTAGGCGTAGGTGTTGGAGCCGGAAGTGCTGCGATCACCTCTGTTTCCTTATATCCGCAAACCGTACATGTGCGTTCCTTTTCTCCCGTAACTGATACAGCAGCTTCCTTTACAACCTTCCATTCACCAAAGGTATGGCCTTTGGACTCCGTCGTCTCACCATCCAGATTGCAGATCTGCCAATGTGCCTTATCATCAAATTTCCATGTATATTCGTGGTCCTTTTTGGAAATAGTGAGCACTGCATCCTTCGTTGCAGTATAAGTGCCGCTTTTGACTGTAACCACTACTTTTGTACTCGCCTGGCTCTGATACCTTACACTCTGCCTCTGTCTGCCCATCAAGTAAAGTACCATCCTTGTACCACTGATAGGTGAATTTTGCTGTGCTTATTTCATGAGATGCCCTGGGCAGTCAGTGTTACAGGCAGGGTAAAGCAGCTGTTCTCCCTGTCTGCTGTTAATGTTACAGATGGAGCATTCAACGCCCGATTTTCGTACAGTCTGATCATTCCGGTGATCTCCATATCCGGCGTCCAGTCATGATCGTCATCATCTATCCATCCTTTGAAGGTATATCCTGGAAGCTCTGTCTGAGCCGGGATTTCTGACGGATCCACTTTATTTCCTGGTACGATATATAGATTTTTATTTCTTTGATAGTACTTGTCACCCTGTTTTTCTATCCAGTAAAAAGTAACCCGTACTCTTTCTACCCATGTCAAGGTCTGCCCGTCTAGCTTTAATTCGGAGCCAAATCCTTTGTCAACGGTAAAAAGGGATGCATCCGGTGTTAATCCATCCTTCCATTTCACTGCCACCACACCAGGCTCACAATAACCGCCTTTCATCTCTACAGGATTAACTGGTGTAAAGGCATCATCAACCACTACCCTGGGGCTGCATACTGGATCAGAATAATCCATCAGCATCACATATCCTTTGATCTCCGGTGAACCGCTTAGATGCAGGGTTGGGAATTTCACATTCTCATCAAATTCAGAATAGCAGACCAGATCCAGGGTAATGGCATTTTCATCCACGTTTTCGCCTTCTCCTGACATATTGCCGCTGATCTTGCCGCCACTGATCTCCAGATCCATATTCTGATGAGCGATCACCTGCCCACTGCCACCATAATAACCACCCGGATACCACAGACTGGCGCAGATACCAGCTCCCATACGGGCTGCCACATTCCCTGTGATCTCGCCGCCGGTCATCTTCAATGCATCCATCACGTCTGTACTCTGCGTAAAAATGCCACCGCCTGTAAACGTCTGGTTATTGCAGATCCGTGCGGCAGTCAGCTCAATGCTGCCATTAAAGGCATAAACACCGCCGCCCATGCCGCCAGTAGAACTCATCACTTCTCCATCTTCATCATATTCTATTTGTGGTTCAGCCTTATTTCCCTGTATGGTACCCTTACCCAGCAGGGCTCTCCCATAGCCTAAATAAACGCCGCCCCCCTGGCCATAAACATAATCAAAAGCATCATTAAGAGTATCTGCAGTTGCAGTATTCTTCTCGATCACGCAGGGCTGGCCATCCGGTTCTGTCCGATCCATCTTAAGGTCTGAATACCATAGATAAACACCACCGCCGTCACCGGCTTGATTATCCGCAATACGGCCGCCGGAAAGCGTCACGGTGGAGTAGTTTTCCCCATAGATACCTCCGCCATATCTTGCTTTGTTACCTGAGATCTGTCCGCCACTCATGGAAAAACGAGCCTTATATAAATAAATGCCGCCACCGAAATGTGCAGTATTCCCGGTAATCAATCCGCCACTCATCTCTGCTGTCCCATACCGTACAGTAACCAATGCGGTCTGGCCTTTATAGTCCGTCCTGTCAGTTCCCTGGATCAAGCCACCGTTTATCCACAAAGAGCATACGTATCATACGTACCAGATTCTTTATCTGTGTAAATCGCATGCTTGACCTTCGCGTCACATACCAGCGCAGTACCTGTTCCTATGGTCAGTACACCTTCACCTGTTTTTTCCAGCAGAGTCTTGCCAAGCCAGGAACCCCCGGATTCCTTGATATTGCTGATATTCACTTCATCAAGTGCCAGTCCGGTACCTTTTAAGATCTGTATCATTGGTTTAGAAGCATCATCTGCCAAAGTATCTGCCGGACGAATCATTACTTTCGACCAACGATGATCCATTTTGTCATTCAGCGTAAGACTGCTTATCAGATAAATCGTTCCATTCTCCTTAATCAGGGATAAAGCCCGATCGATCGTCTGAACAGCCTGGTCACTGGCTTCTCCGTTGTTGGCATCTGAACCACCGGCAGGATCCAGATATACCTTGCTCAGACTTCCATATTGAATATCCGTTGTTGCTTCTCCGGAAGAGAATTCCTCTATAACAGTTCCATCGCCAAACAGAACATCAGCCTCTTCATTCTCCTCCTGGCTCTGCTGAAGCAGTTGTTCTTCATCCTCGCCAACCTCTTGGAAGATGTCTTCTGTCTCAGGCTCTGCCGGCACATCTGTGACGGTCTCTTCATCCGCAGCCACTTCATAGACTTCTTCTGCAGCCACAGAAAAACCACCCATGGTCGTTATCACAGCTGTACAAGCCGCCAAAGCAATCATTTTTTGAAGTCGTTTTCTCTTCATACCTTCACCTCTTTCTTTTTCTTCCTATTCCTTTTAAGTTTCCTTTTTCCGGTTTTCAGTTGCCTTTTTCCAGGTTCTAGGTTCCAGGTTTCAGGTTTCAGGTTCTAGGTTCCTGGTTCCTGGTTCCTGGTTCCTGGTTCCTTTTTCAGATGCATCAGTATATATATTTCCATCCTCCGAGAAATATTACTGCTGCTCTCTGCATGTATATTTATTATATCGAAATCCCATCCGATTTTCAATCATTTTATGTGTTTTATTGTCATATTTCTGTATTTATATTCACTATAAAATCATTTTTATATACAATAAGTGCTTTAGTTGTATAATGTTTAATTTCCATGTGTTGTTTATATAGTTGGAACTATACTTAATATTCATTTCATTTGTGCAATATTTCAGCTATATTTCAAAATCTGTGAACCATTGACAACGCCTCAGCTTCTTTGCATAATATGATTACAGTGGCAAGTGCAAAGTACGGAACAATCCGTATAAGCATGATTTTTTATATTACCAGAGCATTTGTCCCCAAACCATTCAAAATAGCATTGGCGACAATCGCAGATAGTATTGACGGAAATCGCAGATAGTATTGACGGAAATCGCAGATAGTATTGATGAAAATCTCAAATCGTATTAACAGAAATCGCAGATCGTATTGATGAAAATCGCAAATCGTATTAACGGAAATCGCAGATAGTATTGATGAAAATCGCAAATCGTATTGGAGGAAATGTCAGATGAATATTACTGTCTATCTTGGTGCAAATAAAGGAAATAACCCACGGCTTCAAAGCGCAGTCCAGGAATTGGGACAATGGATCGGTGCCAGCGGAAATGCGCTGGTCTACGGCGGTTCCAAATCCGGGTTGATGGGTGCAATAGCCGACAGTGTATTGAACGCAGGCGGCGAAGTAACAGGTGTGGAACCACAGTTCTTTATTGACAGTGAGATCCAGCACGATGGATTGACCAAACTGATCGTAACTAAGGATATGTCAGAGCGTAAGACTAGAATGATCCAGCTCGGAGACGCCTTTATTGCGTTCCCCGGAGGAACAGGAACGCTGGAAGAAATCTCAGAAGTCATGTCAAAGGTATCTTTAAAACATCTGAACGCCCCATGCATTCTCTATAATCTGGACGGTTATTATAATGGTTTAAAAATGCTTCTGGATCATATGATTGAAAATGGGCTTTCTTCCAGAGAACGGCAGGAAGGGATTTATTTTGCTGAAAGCCTTGAAGACATTAAGCGGATTTTAGAATCAGACCGTGAAAAAGAGAACACTGGAACCATTTATTAGTCCTGAAAAACTGATTTTTCAAGCTATATAACAGTCGGATGTTATGGCATTGGTCGATGATGTATCTGCAAGGTCGAAAATTCAGCGAATGAAGATGCATTTTAACAACAGAAAGCATCCTCAAGTATAAGAAAAAGCAAGCTGAGGATGTATTTTTGTGTAGAGAAGTATCTTCATCCTTAAAAACAAGCAAGTTGCAGATGAAATTGAGCATGATTGACAAGTTAAAAAGTATCTTTATTCTTAAGAAAGAGCAAGTTGCAGATACATTGACCCACAGAAAAGTATCTGCAACTGGTTTAAAATGTCAAATGCAGATATATATATGATGCAAAAAAGCATCTGCAAACTCAGATATTCAGGCAATGCAGATACTTAATATTCACTGTACTAGGAATCTTTCACAACAAAAAAAGTTTCATCTGAAGTGTTCCACTTAGCAGGGCTACAAGGATTGAAATCTTGATTTCCATAAAACAGCAGTATTGGAAGTGTATAAGTTCATTCACGTGAATACTGTTGCACCTTGTGGAACTTTCAGAATAAAAATTAGAAAATGGAAGAAGATTGTGTTGTAATCTGAAATATAGGGAAATATAACAAAAATCGAATGAGAATTTTGTGGTGGGTTGTACGTTTAACCTTTGTGAAAACTATATTTCTATTGTAATATTGAACTAGAACATTAAAAATCAGTAATCAATGTGATGTAGAACAAAGGAGACACATGAATAAAGAAATGCTCGTAAATGGAAAAAGCTATACAATAATTAAATTGCTAGGAAAGGGTAAAGGTGGATATTCTTATTTGGCAGAGTCTGGAAATAACAGGTATGTTTTGAAGCAGATACATCATGAACCTTGTGATTATTATCAGTTCGGAAACAAGCTTGAGGCAGAAATGAGGGATTACAAGAAATTGAAAGAAATCGGAATAAAGATGCCTGCTATGCTTGAAACAGATGTGAAAAATGAACGCATTTTGAAGGAGTTTATTGACGGTGACACGATTTATCAGTTGATTTATAGAAGACAAGATAAAAACTGACTATATCGAGCAATTGCATAGAATGTGTACGCTGTTATATGCTGCCAATACAAATATTGATTATTTTCCAACGAATTTTGTTGTACATAACGAGGAAATATATTATGTTGATTTCGAGTGCAACGATTACATGGAAGAATGGAATTTTGAAAACTGGGGTGTAAAATACTGGTCAAAGACACCGGAATTTTTGCAGTATGTGAAAGAACATTCATGATACAAATATTGTTTTTGTGCAGTGATAATCAATAATTACTTTCCAGATGTGATTTTGTTTGCGTTTGGCATAGTTGATGTTGTATATGTACAGTAGTTGTGGGATGAAGTGTCTATATGAAACGGATGTGTTTTACAAAATCGCAATTTGTCTGCGAAAAGTCCGTAAATAAGCGGATGTTAATATGTGTTGCTTGTGGCAATGGCTCTTTTGAATGTAGAGTTGAATTATCAAAATCAAGGAGGCAAAGATTATGTTAAGTGATAATATCAAAAGAATCAGAAAGTCAAAAGGGCTATCACAAGAAGAACTTGCAATTAAACTGAATGTAGTAAGACAGACTGTATCAAAATGGGAGAATGGTTTATCAGTTCCAGATTCAGATATGTTAATTACATTGGCAGATGAATTGGATACTTCTGTAAGCGTATTGATTGGAGAAACTGTAATGGAGCCGATGACAGATGACCTAAAAGCAATCTCTGAAAAATTAGAGGTAATTAATTTACAGCTGGCAAAGAGAAATATGTTCAAAGTAAAAACGATTCGTTGGATACTTATCACGTTATGTGCGTTTATAGTGCTTGCTTTTATTGTTCTTGCAGTTATGCAAAGTTGTTATCTAAGGTGGGATTATAATAACCCAGAGTTTGCAGTTGCAGGAACCATATTACATGGATTTGAATTTGTCTTTGTGAGATTAGCACCACTTGCTTTCATTGCTTCTATTATTGGAATCGTAATTACCTATAAGAAAAGATAAATTCTTGTTTGCCGAAATATATTTCTAACTTTCCCTATTTTACAGGCTTTTCAGCCCATTCATTAGTGAAATGATATGTATTTTCTCTTATTTTTGCCCTTATGAGATAATCGTAAGGGAAATAAGGGAAAGTTTTATTTAGTCATTTCCTGCACATCCTTTGGTGCTGCTCCGTTTGCCAGAAGGTTGCTTGTATAGGTGTGTCGCAGCTGATGAAAATGAAATCCTTCAAATCCTTCCAGCTTCTGAGCAATCTAAATTTCTTTATTAAAACAGGTGAAATCTCAATCGGGATTGGTTATCATGTGGGAAAAATCTACCGGAAATATTGTTGGGATATTATCAGCATCATGGTGGCAATAATGAGTACAGCTATCATAATCTATTTCGGAGAATGGATAAAATCTATCATTCCGATAAACCTTATTGTACTGCTACTTCTGGTGCATGTGGTCTATATCGGAATCCGATGCTATGTGAAAGACTGTCGGGAAGGACGAGGATATTATTAAAAGAAAACGGACAGCTAAAGTGTAAAGCTGTCCTATTTTATTGAGAATCTTCCATTGCTAAAATTAGTATTTCTGTAATGATATAACTCGTTTTGCACCGATTCTGAGTATATCTGTTTGTGCATCTGTTAAATGATGCTCGGCTCTAGGAATCACTTTCTGAATCAGCTCTTCATCAGATGCAGAAATAATATTTTTAGGCTGAAGTAAAGCTTCTATTTCTTTTAAACCAGGAAAATCTTCTCCTTCGTTCCAGTTATGACGCCTGTTATATGGGCGAGACATCCCTGACAGGCATCGCATCCCATGATCCATGTTCCATATTGTTCGGCTGATAAATTGTCAGGAATACTTCTGCCGCCAAATGTTGTCAAAAAAGACAGGCATAGGGTGGGATTCATGATGAATGGTTCTGATAATGAGCATGTCGGACAGGCTTTTTGGCAAAGATTACATGTTTCTGAACATGGTTTCAGATTGATTTCCTGTATGTATTCACAGGATTTGTCAATTAAATAGCCTTCAAGTCCATACAATGAGCCTTTCGGTCCGTAGAAAAAATTATTTTTTCTGAAAATTCCCAGACCTGCGGCAACCGCAGCTTGCCTAAGGGGAAAAACTTTTCCTGGCATATTGGTTTTCCCACCTTCATAATGAATACCTTTTGAAGTCATCCATTTTTCAAAATTCTCTTTTCCTTTGCGATTTGGATATTCTGGAATGTCCGAAGACAATAAAAAAGATTTTGCATACATACCTTGAAGTGAGGCAGGAAATTTATATTTTCCATAGTATTCTGTACAAATAATTGCTGATTTTGCCCAGGGATAGTTTTCTTTCAGTTTAAGACTGACGAGTGGAGTTTCAAGAACTGCGGCAGCTTCTGGAAATTTTGTTATTCGTTCTTTTAAGTGCTCTTTATAATTGCCAAATGCTTCGAGTGATATTACACCACAGTTATCATATCCACATTCCAATGCTTTTTCATGTATTATTTTTCCAAGATCCATAGATTTCACCTCTGATTATTTTAATCTGATTTAGGTTTTTGGCAAACACAAAAAACACATGCTGTATCACCTTTCACAGATTTCATAGGGCAGTAATATATTGTCTGATTATTGTCCTGTGCAATAATATAATGAACCATTTCCTGCGGATGTAGCGGTTTGTGGCATATAAAACAGAGATAGACACAGGACAAGATAATCCATTTCCAAGCCGCTTTCTGGTCGGGAAGATAAATTTGAAGATAATTTTCCAGTGTATTTTTGAGAGCAGTTATCTGTTTCTTCCGAAATTTCCTCCTGTGTCAGCAATTCCTCCTGCAGCATTTCCAGAATTACAGACCTGTTAAATTCACTGATATGCGGAAGAGTATGATTAGACAGTTTAAAAATTTCATCTTCAGAAACTGTTTTTTGCAATGTTCGTAATAGTCTGTTGTTTTTCATGAAATTTTCCTTTTTCAGTAATCAAAAAATGTTCCCTGAGTGATTGTCATATTCGGCTGAACGATCAAAAACTGATTATCCCAGCGTCCAGATACCAGCTTTTCAAGGAGAATATTACTTCCTGGCACAAAATCCAGTTCTGCATGATTATTCTGTCAGCATCTGTCTGTGCACGTCTCCACATAATCCAGGTCATAACAGTCGTACAGACCATTGTCAATAATATCCAGATGGTAATAATGATCAAAGTACATGTTGAAAACAATATCAGCCATTTCTTTATCATATTCTTTCAGAAGACTTTCATAAATGGTCTGAACAGAAAATCCATTTTCTCCATTTCCGAACAGATACATATGACCTGGTTCTTTCAGATCCGGGGAATATTGTTCTGGTGTGGTTAGTGTAAGCGCAACACAGTCAGCAACTCTGGGGATCACCAGGGTTTTAGAGCAGGACACATCCTGCCATGATCCGCCACAGAATCCCATAGCTACAAGAACTGTATCCACATCTGACGGCAAACTGGAAAGTGTCTGAAAAATGTGTTCTTTGACTTCTTTGAGGGTTGACTGTGGGGTATCGACGATTGAATTCGTACTGATGGGAAAGTCCGTATTGCAGGTCTTCTGGGCCTGCTGTACAGTATTTCCAGAAGAGTAGTGCAGGAAAGAATTACTGTGCTCATATGTAGACCCCTTGTTGCTCAGATTCCATGATATGATCGGTATTCCCGGTACATTTCAATCATATTTTTTTTTGCATTTTTCAAATATGAGATATCACCGCTAATTCGCCCAAGAAGAAGATATCCCTGATAGTTGGAAAGCATACGCCGTGAAAAAATCGCTGCATGATCTTGTGGCAATCCGGAATATAGCAGTACTTTCTGGAAAATCTGCTCGAATTTTTTTAGCCCCTCCATGAATACAGATGCAAGTGTGGGATTGCTAAGGGCTGTTTCCATGCCCATCACTGCATACGGGCAGCCTGCAAATGTCTGTCCAGTTGCCCTTCCGAATAAATAATCGAAGATTTCTTCTATAAAACTTTCCCAGTCATTTCCCTGAGAACTGCTTTGAAATTGTTCCAGTAGGATTTTTTGATAGTGTTCCCGTCACTGCTGCTGCCAGATCATCCTTGCTTTTGAAATAAAAATAAAAAGATCCTTTTGGAAGTCCTGTTTGTTTGAGAATTTCGCTGATTCCAGTGGCAGAATACCCATTTTTCCAAAATAATTCAGCAGCACATTCGATCAGGCGTTGTCTGGATTCCTCCACCCTTTTTCATTTTACATTTCCTCCTTCAGCCGTTGAAATAGATGTGTGAGTGCAAACATAAGCGTTTCATAATGCATGTAATCTAAAATATTTCTGTCTGCAAGAATTTGAAGACTTGCCGGAAATTCATCATCAGCTTCCCAGAAACGAATTATAATTGGCAAAAAAGGAAAAAGTTTCAATTCAAAAGCAACATCACCTTTATCCAGTTCTTTTCCAGAAAGTGCTATGCAGGCATTATGCAATTCAAGGGGCTTTCCATGAAAGAAATCGGCGGTACTCTGAAAAAATCCATTGTTTTGCGAAAGATTTCCAGTTCTAATTGTAGAAAGACTGTTTATATTTATAAATTCATTAGCCAGATGACATCCATCTTTTGAATAACATAAAACATCATAAATGGTCATTGCTTCATTATAGTCAGCTTCATAGACCGTTTCAAAAGCATCATTTGACCATTGAACGCTTCCTGTTTGCCGGTTAATACGATAGATACGATTAACAAAAGTAAGTGATAACCAGTCAGGATCATGCTCTAATGAAAATTTCTTTATCATTGCTTTTTGGTCATATTGCAGGAAAATGTTTGCCATAGAAATTTTTGTTTTTTCATAATTAGTGATACGTATTTATCATATACCCCTCCAAGAATATGATGCATTATAATCTATTTACAGAATAGACCAATCGGTCTATAAAGTCAATACATTTTTTGTATAACAAATAAAAAATAATGATTATGAAAAAATTGGTAAATTGAAAATAGTATTGCAAAATTTTTATTAAGCTAGACAATTATAGCTGATACTCTCAAATTTGTAGAAGGCGATATGAGCTATAAAATTATTTTGAATTTTAGATTTCTAATGAATCTTCCGCATCCACCCACATCTGCAAATTCCCCTCAAGATATAATCTCGCATATTCAAGCGGTTCATCGACTGCAAGTGAGGTCAATGCACAGTCTGATCCAGGTGTGGTTTTTAAATCTTTTTCGGCTTCCCAACAGTCAATGCGGAGCATATAACCGGCAGAAGTATAAACATCAATACTGTTGCGTTGTGGATTGTATTCTGCAAATATCGTTCTCATCGTATCTTATCTCCTTATCATTCAATCAATCGTTACAAAAATCCGAAGCATTTCAATCAGTTCACCATGTCATTTTCATTTTGTGTTATAATGTGTTATCAGATTTTTTTGCCCTTGTATTTGCCCTTATCAGAGTTCGTAAACACTGGTGGGACGATATAACACAAGGGAAACAATAAAGGAAAGCTCACCTGCGACAAATCCAGTGTTTTCAATGGTTTGCGGAGAATTTAATAACAAAATATAACAGTTATTAAATTTCTTAAAACAGGTGAAATCTCAATCGGAATTTATGAAAATGGAAATTGGAGTTATATGAGGAAAAGTGAATTAGAAAATGTTTGAAATTTTTCATTATTAAATACATATATTTATAATTAAAAGAGTTACAATGCCGGTACCTTGGAAACATCGGAGACTGCAATTATGAGGGTTTTTGATAGAAAAAAGTCTTTTAATATATCCTGATTAATGATATAATATTTTAAAATGTTGATATGTGGATATTTTTTCTTTCTAAAATGTTGATTTGTAGACATTTTTGCTTTTTAAAATGTTGATAGCAAAAATATAGTCATTAAAAATGTTACAAAGTTGTTCTTGATAAAAATATTATTTGGTAACAGGAGGCATTTTATGTTAAAAAGAAAAGTGATGCATTACATAAAAAAATGGGTAGATTCAAAAAACAAAAAATGTCTTGTAATTCAGGGAGCCAGACAAACAGGAAAAACATATATAGTTGAAAGATTTGCAGAAGAGAATTATGAAGAAATTGTTGAAATTAATTTTAAACAGATACCTTCTGCGATGGATATTTTTTCTGGTGATCTAACAGTAGAATTGATACTGGTTATGGCTATACGGTTTCGTTTTCCTGAAAAGAAGATTATTCCAGGAAAGACTATGATTTTTCTGGATGAGATCCAGGAGTGTAGGCAGGAAGCAATAACTTCTCTTAAGTTTTGGGCATTAGATAATAGATTTGATGTCATTGCATCAGGATCACTTTTAGGAATTGATTATAAACGTGCTTCTTCTTATCCTGTTGGGTATGTTGATTATCTGAAAATGTATGGAATAGATTTTGAGGAGTTTCTTTGGGGAATGGGAATCTCTGAGGATATGATAATGAATCTCTGTGGATATCTTGATTCAAAAGCTGCTATTCCAGAGGCGATTCATTCTCAGATGATGAAATATTTTCTGAAGGCAGTATGTCGCTATAGGTGGTATGCCGGAAGCCGTTCAGAAGTATATAGATACAAAAGATTTCAGGGAGGTTGACCGGATTCAGAGAAGCTTGTTACAAGGATATCAGTATGATATAGCCCATTATGCTACAGCTGAAGAAAAGGTAAGCGGCGGAGAAGTGCTACCTTTCCCTTGCAAAACAGTTATTGGATAAAGAAAATCATAAATTTCAATATAAAGAAGTTGAGCATGGAGGCAGGGCACAGAAGTATTTTTCTAGTATCGAATGGTTACTTCGTGCAGATATGTTGTATTTGTGTAAACTTGTAACAGATATAAGATTTGATCTGGATGATTATGCAAGAGATAATTTTTTCAGAGCTTATACAACGGACTTGTCTCTGTTGATGGCGATGAAAGATTTTCCTTGAAGCAGCATATTATAGAAAATACCTTGGCAGGAAATTCCAAAGGAGGAATATTTGAATGTGCTGTAGCAGATGCTCTTCATAAGAAGGGATATCAGTTATATTTCTATAAAAAATGAGACAACGAAAAAAGAAATTGATGTAATCATTCAAAAAGATGGAAAAGTAGTTCCTATTGAGGTCAAGAGTGGAAATACACGTGCAAATTCACTAAAGTCGATCATGAAAAATAATAAAAATATTAAGCTATGGATATAAGCTCATAGATGGAAATATAGGAACCAGCGAAGAGGGAATAATTACATTACCGCTCTATATGATCGCTTTCTTTGATAAAGTATCAGAATAACTGTAGACAAACTTGGTGTTGGATGTTATGCTCAGCACCAAGTTTCTCATGAAGAAGTCTTGCTCTGCTTTTCTTAACATGAATCTTTTGCAAACACTGTCTCAGGAACAAGAGGAAGTGCTTACGAAGTATTGCTATGAAATATTTGCCAGCGGAACAGAGACAGAAGAGTATTCTCTATCGCCTGGTGCATAAAGGATGGACTGAGATTAAAAAGTACGGTAAAATCTGTATTAGAAACGATGTCGTGAAATCGGGAGTTATCAGAAAATGAGGAATAGTTGAAATGGAGGCGCTATAATAACATGAAGATTGAAGGGAACCAGAAAGAACTGGATGCAATGGTAGAATTTCATAAGGGAAACCGTGTCGAGGGGCTGAGACTGCAAGAAGAATTTGCAGCGGAATTTCGTAAGGAGTATAAAGACAAAGATCACTGTCCTTGTCTGAAAGCCTGTCGTTACCACGGAAACTGTAAGGAATGTGTAGCAATCCACAGAGCGCATCAGGAACATGTTCCTAATTGTATGCGACCATTGATTAATAAAAAATTGAAATTGATGTCAGAATTAACAGAGCATACCTTGGCAAATGAGATAGAAGCTCCACATGAGATTTTAAGAAAATAAGCAAGTCAAATTTAAATTTAACGCTTGAAAAAAGGAGAAATAAACATGGCAAAGAAAGATTTGAAGTTACATTTAGAGACGGAAGTCAGCTTAAGGATGAAGGAGTTCGCCAAATCCTTGTAGATAAGGAGACTGGGGTTAACTATCTTTGTTGGAAATCTGGATATGGAGCGGCTATTACACCTCTTCTGGATTCAGAAGGAAAAGTCATAGTTACAAAGTAAAATTGAAAGTTGGAGGATACACGCATGAAAATTGTAATCATTAATGGAAGTGCCAGAAAAGGAAATACGCTGGCAGCAATCAATGCATTTATAAAAGGAGCGTCAGAAAAGAATAAAATTGAAATCATTGAACCCGACAAACTCAACATTGCACCATGCAAGGGATGTGGTGTCTGTCAATGCTCTAAGGGATGCGTCGATAAGGATGATACAAATTCTACAATTGATAAAATTGCTGCCGCAGATATGATTCTTTTTGCTACACCAGTTTATTGGTGGGGAATGTCAGCACAATTGAAACTTATCATTGATAAGTGCTACTGCCGTGGATTGCAGTTAAAAAACAAAAAAGTTGGCACAATTGTTGTAGGTGGTTCTCCTGTAGGCAGTATCCAGTATGAGCTGATTGATAAGCAGTTTGACTGTATGGCAAAATATCTTTCATGGGATATGCTTTTCAAAAAATCATATTACGCAACAGCCAGAGATGAACTTGAAAAAAATAAGGATTCCATGAACGAACTTGAGTGGATCGGAAAAAATTTATAAAGCACACACCAAATTCAAGTTTGTCGTGAAATACAAGGACAAAAAGCCCCAGCAGCAAAGTATTATTCTCTTAATTCTGGCAACAAATTACTGTAATATTTTATTTCGCCAGACAAGACATTATCATAGAAGTTCTGTTTCCAGTCAATGAATGCGACAGCCTGCTGCAATTTCTCAATAGACTGAAGCAGAGCTTCTCTCTTATTTTGCAGGATAATTTTTCGCTCTGGAATAGATTTTTCTCCTTCGAGGCAGAGTGCAAGATACTCTTTCATTTCAGCAATGCTCATACCACAATTTTTCAGGCAGTTCAAACTCTGAATCCATTTAATATCGTGCTCATCAAATACTCGGTAATTTCTTTTATCCCTTTTCACATTAGGAACAAGTCCTTCGTTACAGTAAAATTTCAAATTTTCATAGGTCATATCGGTTAATTCGCAGGCTTCTTTCATGGAATACATAACATTCTCCTAAAAATAAAAAGCAAATTCAAAATGCTGAATTTTACGGGTTAAATTTCAAAAAACACTTGACCGGTAGTATCTACCGGCTGATAGGATTATAGCATAACAGAAAAAGCGAATCAACAGACAGGAGGAAAACAAATGGAATATATTACATTAAGTAATGGAGTCAAAATGCCACAGCTTGGTTATGGTGTATATCAGGTTACGAAAGATGAGTGTGAACGATGTGTACGGGATGCTCTGGACGTGGGATATCGCAGCATTGATACTGCTCAGAGTTATTTTAATGAAGAAGAAGTTGGAACGGCGATTGAAACGTCAGGAATTGACAGAAAAGAAATCTTTTTAACCTCCAAGGTATGGATCGAACATTTTGGATATGAAGAATGTAAAAAATCTGTACTGGAATCTATGGAAAAACTGCGTACTGATTATCTGGATCTGATGTTGTTGCATCAGCCTTTTGGAGATACTTACGGTGCATGGCGCGCTTTGGAAGAACTTTACAAGGAAGGAAAACTCCGGGCCATCGGTATTTCCAATCATTATACAGACCGTATGGTAGAATTTGCAAACTTCACAAATATTAAGCCAATGGTAAATCAGATGGAAACGCACCCTCTGAATCAGCAGAAAACATTAAAAGAATGGGCAGATAAATATGATATCCGTCTGGAAGCATGGGCACCATTTGGAGAAGGAAGAAACGGACTTTTTGAGAATGAAGTTCTGAAAGCAATTGGACAAAAATATGGAAAATCAACAGCTCAGGTAATGCTCCGCTGGCATATTCAGAGAGGTGTGATTATAATTCCGAAGTCTGTACATAAAGAACGTATGATTGAAAACTTTAATGTATTTGACTTTGCACTTGATGCGAATGATATGAGCCAGATTTCACAGATGGATACTGCCACAAGTGCTTTTTTCTCACATCAGGATCCAGCAATGGTGGAGTGGTTTATAAAAATGGTTGAGGAACGCAAATCACAGCATGACAGCAACAAAGAAAAAAAGAACTGGTAAAGCATATTGACGAAAGAAATCGAACGACAGGCAATTTGCATAGAGAATGATATTGACAAAGTATTTCATAATAGGGTAGAGGGAAAATAGATATTTTCGCCCCTCCCATTGACCCGTACGTACGGGTCTCGTATACGGCTCTACAATTTATATTCCAACTTTAACTAAGTAATAGGATAAGGGATTGAGCAGACCAGCTCCATCTTTTATCCTTTTTTCAAGTAAATCTTTTCTGATAATGAAATTCACTACGTTCATTCCACTTCTTTTGTACCAACCCAGTCTCGAATTTGCGACTTTAAATATCTCTTCATGCCTAAATCCATTCTTATATTTCCAGTTCAGATAGCTTAGATTTCGATAAATGGTTTTGGGTCTCTTCCATTGCTTCATGACAATTACTCTGATTTTATGCCTCAGCCATTCCCCAAACTCTTCCATAAACATTTTCATCATTCCGATTCTGAAATAATTTATCCACCCTCGCACAATCTCGTTTACTCTTTTAATTGTAACTACAAGTGGTCTCGCTACCGCTTTTCCTCTTCTCAGATATTCGCCTAGCTTCTTTTTCAACTTCTTTTTCAACTTCTTTTTCTTTTCATTGGTCGGTCTGACTTTCCATTCCGAACCATTCTTTAGGAATGTGAATCCAAGATATTTACTTCTTGTCGGTCTTACCACTTTTGTTTTCGTAGCATTTACTTTCAGAAATAGTTTTCTTTCTAACCAGCTACAAATGGATTTCATTACTCGATTGACTGCCATCTCACTTTTGGTGAATATCAGCACATCATCAGCATACCTTGTGAAACGAAGTCCTCTTTGCTCCAGTTCTTTATCTAACCTATCAAGATAGACATTAGAACATACAACAGAAAGTGGTCCCTGAGGTACGCCCGTGATAGTCACTTTTTCCAGCCCTCTTTCCATTACTCCTGCTTTCAGATATTGGCTTTGCAATTGCCTGTTGGATAGTTTCTATCCAATGCTGTAGGGATTCCCAACCGACGTTGTTTTCCATTGTCTTTCGGAATGTATACTCTCCGTACCTGGCTTCGGCATATAAGTTCTATTTCTAATGGATGCAATAATCTCATCCTAATTTTCTCTTATATACCCTCCTGAAGTTCCTCAACGGTAACTCCGTCAACCCCACTCGCACCTTTATTCGATATTACCTTTCCTCCATCCATACCGTTACTGATACCGACTTGTGGTTCCGCTACCGCTCACGGGGGTCAATACCCGTGACTGGACTTGCACCAGCAAGACTAGTGCCATGCTCGGCACACAAACTTAAAAAGTCCTGCAAAGCCAGTAAACACGCGACTTCCAGGACTTTTCATAATATGAAAAAAGCACCTCATCCAGTAGGTGCTCCACTAGCAGGGCTACAAGGATTCGAACCTTGAAATGACGGAGTCAGAGTCCGTTGCCTTACCGTTTGGCGATAGCCCTAAATTCTCTTTCGCAATGCGTTTCTCGCTTGCGACAAGTGGTATTATATAATACTCCTCACAGAAATGCAAGCCTTTTTTTATATTTTTTTATTTTTTTTCATATTTTTTTAAATACCTTTTTTTCAAATATTTTTACATCAAACCTTTATCTTTTATCCGAATGTGATATAATGTGAGCACTTAGTATATTTTACGTAGCTGTTCAGCGCCTTCACAATTATTAGGATACTTTCCACTGAAGAGTTACAGGCTTACATTACCATCGCGATACGGAAATTTATAATGGATGAGGAGAAAACACATGAGAGCAAATAATCTGACTCTGCTGACGGATCTTTATGAGCTTACCATGATGCAGGGTTATTTTAAAATTCCGACAGGATCAGACCGTAGTTTTTGACATGTTTTACAGAGACAATCCCTGTGGCGGAGCATTCGCTATCTGTGCCGGTCTGGAGCAGATGATTGAATACATCGAGAATCTTCACTTTACAAAAGAGGATATTGATTATCTTCGCAGCCTTCACCTTTTTGAAGAGGATTTTCTTGAATATCTGGGTAATTTTCATTTTACAGGTGATATTTATGCCATCCCTGAGGGAACTGTGATCTTCCCCCAGAGAACCTATGGTAAAAGTGATTGCACCTATTATGGAAGCCCAGCTTGTGGAAACAGCGATTCTGAACATCATCAACCACCAGAGTCTGATCGCAACAAAGGCAGCCCGTGTATGCTATGCAGCCAAAGGCGATGGCATTATGGAATTTGGTCTTCGTCGTGCCCAGGGACCGGATGCTGGTATCTTTGGTGCCCGCGCTGCTGTGATCGGAGGCTGTATCGGTACTTCCTGTGTTCTTACAGGACAGATGTTTGATGTACCTGTGCTTGGCACCCATGCCCATTCCTGGATCATGAGTTTCCCGGATGAATACACTGCATTTAAGACCTATGCAAAGCTTTACCCCAATGCCTGCATCCTTCTGGTGGACACCTATGATGTACTGAAGTCTGGTGTTCCCAATGCCATCCGTGTATTTGAAGAGAGATGTCGTGAAGAAGGCATTCCGCTTACCAGATACGGTATCCGTATTGACAGCGGAGATCTGGCTTATCTGTCCAAAGAAGCATACAAGATGCTTGCTGCTGCCGGATTTGACGATGCCACTATCTCTGCTTCCAGCGACCTAGACGAATACCTGATCGAAAGCCTGAAAGCCCAGGATGCAAAGATCAATTCCTGGGGCGTTGGCACACGACTGATCACTGCCAATGACAATCCGGCCTTTGGAGGCGTATATAAGTTATCTGCTGTCAGGGATCCGGAGACACAGGAATTTATTCCAAAGATCAAATTATCTGAGAATACAGCAAAAGTAACAAACCCAGGCAACAAAACCGTTTATCGTATCTACAGCAAATCCACAGGCAAGATCAAAGCAGACCTGATCTGTCTGGCAGACGAGAAGCTGGATGAAAATGATACCATGATCATCTTTGATCCGGTAGATACCTGGAAAAAGACAAAAGTGCTTGGCGGTACCTACCAGCTTTTCGTGAGCTTCTGGTTCCTGTGATCCGCGAGGGACACCGCGTGTACACTTCTCCATCTGTGATGGAACTGCGAGACATCTGTCTGAAAGAACAGGAAACCTTATGGGATGAATCCAGACGTTTTGTAAATCCTCAGAAGGTTTATGTAGACCTTTCTCCAAAGCTGTATACCATGAAGAAAGAATTGATCGAAGAAATGAGCCAGAAGGATCTGGATTTGTGACATGCTCCCACCACTTAAATCTCAGATTTTGAAGTGGGGGCTTCTTGCTCAATGGCTCTACTGAGCCAAGTATCTACAAGCTATCCTCGCGTGTCCCGCGATTCTTTTGCCCGGATACGGGCATTTTTTCTTGTTTTTGCTTATTGTCCGGATACGGACGTTTTATGCTGTCAGCATCCTTCTTGCCTCTTCACGGATGTTGATTGCTGCATTTCGATCTCTGTCCATTTCATTTCCACACGTACAACGATAAATTCTTTCGGATAATTTCAGCTCTTTTTTTATCTTTCCGCATTTACTGCATTTTTTGCTTGAAGGGAAAAAGCGGTCTATCTTTACTAATTTTTTTCCCTTCCAGGAAAGCTTATAATCCAGCATATTCCGGAACATCCCGTATCCATTATCCTGCACACTTTTTCCAAAATGCAGACACTGGCTCATCGCTTTCATATCAATATCTTCTACCGCAACTATATCGTACTGGTCTGTGATCCTGCGGCTCAGTTTATGCAGATAATCCCTTCTCTGGCTGCGTATTTTTTCATGGCACCTGGCAACTTTCTTTTTCTGCCTCACATAATTGTGGCTTCCTTTTACACATCTTGACAGTTTACGCTGTTCCCTTGCCAGCCTTTTTTCATTTTTTCTGAAGAATCCTGCTTTTTCATGCTCGATCTCTTCTGAAAACACTGCCATCCCCTGCATCGCATAATCAATCCCCAGTATTTTGACATTGCTGTAATCCTTATCTGCTGCTTGGTTTTCACAGCTGTATCCTTCATACAGCAGGCTCGCAAAATACTTTCCGGACGGCTCCATGCTGACTGTCACTGATTTCAGGCGGCAGTTCTCTGCAGGCTCCCTGTGTTTTTTCATGGAGATCCATTTTAATTTTGGAAGCCGGATCCGGTTACCTTCCAGCAGGATATTCCCGTTGACCACATTTGTTGTGTAGCTGTTTTTGGAGTGATGTTTTGACTTGAAACGTGGAAATCCAGTCTTAGGATCACGGAAAAAGTTCTTATATGCTTTCTCCAAATGAAGCTGAACATTTGCCAGGGCCAGCGAATCTACTTCTTTCAGAAATGGATACTCCTTTTTATACATAGCTGGTGTGTTTTTTAACATTTTCTTTGTTTTTTTGTACTCCTGGATCTTATCATTAAGCATCTGATTGTACAGAAAACGGCAGCAGCCAAATGTTTTTCCAAGGAGTATCTTCTGTTCATCTGTTGGATAGATTCGGAAACGATATGCAATATTCAATACTTTTTCTCTCCCTGGGTTTCGATGTATTGGCGGATTACTTCAACTGGTGCCCCTCCTGCCGTCAAAAGGCAGAAACTCTGGCTCCAGAATGCATGCACATGGTCAATATCATGATTCCATTCCTCCAAAACAATCCCATATCGGGGAGCAATATATTCCCATATTTCTTTTGCTCTTTCTGAAATTGGATCATTGATAACTTTTCTTCGATATTTTACCACCATAATCAAATGATAATACATCAAATATACTGAATGTGCATTGTGATCTGTTTTTTCTATAGAATCAGTCCTTTTTTCGAATATTTATTTTATCGACTGATTCTATTATACCATAGTTCGCACTAAGGAACAAGTGTTCTTTTTGTTTTTATGCAATTCATCTCCCACCTGTAGAGGAAGGAGAATTCTTGCTATATATTATGTTAAAAAAGAGGAATACCCCTTTTCCCTTTCGCATAAACATAAAAGGGAAAGGGGGCTTTTTTATTATGCGTTATGATTCTTACACCTGTCTGATCAATGGAAAACATCCTCTTCCCGAGGGGTACGTCCCCAAGCAGCTTACAGATATCGGACTGCCCTTTCAGACATCCTCCCAGGATTCCCAGCATATTCTTGAGATCCGGACTGCCCAGGCCGCACTTCGCCTGTTTCAAAGTGCTCAGAGAGATGGGCTGAACCTTTATGGTATTTCCGGATACCGCTCCTACCAGTGCCAGAAACAGCTGTATGGACAGAATCCTTATGTTGCTGCCCCTGGTACAAGCGAACATCAAAGCGGCCTTGCCCTGGATGTTTCCTGCGCAGAAGCAGGCTTTGCTCTCACCGAGGAATTTGCCTTTACCAGCGAAGGATCATGGCTGTCCAGAAATGCTTCTCTTTTGGGTTCATCATCCGCTATCCAAAAGGAAAAGAGACCATTACTGGTTTTCCCTGGGAGCCTTGGCACATCCGTTATGTTACCCGGGCACTTTCCAACTACCTGGCACTTACCGGTCAGACGCTGGAAGAATACTATGCCCTTCGTCCCGTCTGATCCTACTGCTCCATCTGCCTCCCCAGAAAACCGGCAGCGGTCTGAACCAGAAGCTTTTCACTGTTTCCTATGGTTTCCCTGTCATTTTTCCCGATCAGGATCACACTTCCTATAGCATCTCCGGAGCTTATAATCGGCTGTATGATCTGCGCCAGGGAGTTTTTCACCTGTTCTGTAGTAATAGCCACTTTCTTTCTGTCCTGTGCTCCGGACAGCTTCATTTCCCGTGCAAAGATCACTTCTTCCAATTCACTGCTGATCTCTTTTCCCACATACTCTTTGCTTCCCTGACCTGCTGCCGCTATCACCTGGTCATGATCTGTAATACAGGAAACCATTCCCGTTGTCTGCGACAGTACTTCTGCATATTCTTTTGCAAAGGTACTCAGTTCCCCTATTGGAGAATATTTTTTCAGGATAATTTCACCTTCCCTGTCTGTAAAAATTTCCAAAGGCGTACCTTCTTTGATCCGTAATGTCCGCCTGATCTCCTTTGGGATCACAACTCTGCCCAGATCATCGATCCTGCGGACAATTCCTGTAGCTTTCATATAAAAAATCCCTCCTGCTTCTTACATACTTTCCATAATTTGTGTTGTATGGATAGTATGTGAAAAACAAGAGGAATTATGCGCCAAAATCACAAGGTAAAATATTTCATCCCATCAATCCTATTTCATTTTATCTGTCAATATCCACTTACCTTTTCGATTAGAACCCTCACGGGTAACTTTACCTTCATGCTGCATTTTCGTAAGAGTACGCTTAATCGTTGTAGCAGAAACCGCAAGTGCTTCTCCTAATGCTTTATGAGTCAGTTCCGGATTTTTACGAATCAATTCCGACAATCGAGTTTCAAGGTCATCTTTGAGGTCATTATGGTTTTTATTGAGGTCATCGAGGTCACGATCCAAATTTTTGACCTCAATGACCTCATTCTGACCTCGATAAAGATTGATTCTTCATATAGGCGAAAGCATTGGCAAGTGCACGATTTCGGATTTTTGAAAATCCTTCTTTCATCAAATCAATCGTTACACCCGGAAGCAATCCACCTGAAGAAGTAATCTCCATGATTAAGTTTTGCCAGCACTAAGTAGATTAACTCCTATTGTTTACCGTAAGACACAGGTTCTTCTGCCACTTTGCTCAATTCTGGTCTTAGTGAATATGTATACTCGTTTGAAGATTTCGGCAATACCTCCATATCATTATTGTCTGTCCATAATTCACATTGTGTCATAACCGTCTGAACTGCATCATCCATACCTTCCGGTGGATATCTGTGTTTCTTCAAAAGCCTTTTTATCATTATTCGCATCCTTGCTCTCGCAGAATCACGTTTTTGCCAGTCAATCGTTCTATTTTTTCTAAGGGTATCTGCAAGTTCTTTTGTAATAGCAATCAATTCTTCATTTTCATAAAAATCCTTGATTGCATGCGGTTTAGTCAATGCATCATAAAAAGCCAGCTCATCCGCAGTCAGTCCCAACTGGTCGCCTTCTTTGTGAGCTGCTGCGATTTGTTTTGCAAGATTCAGAAGTTCCTCAATAACCTGTTCATTCGTCAACATCCCATTTAAATAGGCGTTCATAGTTCTTTGAATAATTTCACTGAACTTTTCAGACTTCACAACATTGGTATGTCGATATATCTTAACCTGTTCAGCAATCAGTTTTTTCAGTAACTCAACTGCCAAGTTTTTCTCCTTCATTTTTGAAACTTCCTCAAGAAATTTCGGATCAAAAAGAGAAAACTCCTTGTCTATATCTGAAAAAAGATTGATAACGCCATCACTTTGTACACTTGCTTTCAATAGATTGTTAATTCTGGCATTCATCTCTGGTAAAGAAATTTTCTTTCCTTCACCTTGATTCATCAAGCGGGTTACAAGCACCCGAACAGACTCAAAGAAAGCAGCTTCTACACGCAAATCACGTTCAGCCAAAGAAGCACAAAGGGAGAGTGCCTGCTTTAAAATCAATCCCTCTTTTAAAAATACTTCTCGATCATCTGCTTTATCAACTGCCACAATAAAGTTTACAGCACCACTAATCGCTCTGGAACGCTCCAAATCTGTACCATTCATAAATTTAGAATAATCATATCCATGAAATAAATCCCGACAAACAGATATTTTTTCAAGAAATTTGGGATATGCTACCTTTGCAACGTCTGTATCACCATAGTTTTTCTTATCTCTGACCGTATAATCATTCATTGCCTGCTTCAATGCTGCTGCGATGCCTACATAATCAACTACCAGACCGCCTTCTTTATCCCCAAACACCCTGTTTACTCTGGCAATCGCCTGCATCAGGTTATACCCTTGCATTGGCTTATATATATACATGGTTGCCAACGACGGAACGTCAAATCCTGTCAGCCACATATCAACCACAATCGCTATTTTCAAAGGACTGTCGTCATCTTTAAATTGTTTTGCCAGTTCATCTTTATGCCGTTTATTCCCGATAATCTTATTCCATTCTTCCGGGTCTTTATTGCTTCCAGTCATTACAACAGCAATTTTTTCTGTCCACAATGGGCGAAGCTGCAAAATGCGCTCATAAATTTTCATGGCAATCGGACGAGAATATGCCACGATCATGGCTTTTCCGGTAAGTAAATTTTCACGATAATTCTCATAGTGATCCAGTATATCATCAACCAACGAAGCAATGGTTTTGTCATTGCCAAGAATTGCTTCCATCTGTCCAAGCTGTTTTTTACTTTTCTCAATTACTTCCGGGTCAGCATTGTTTGCCATAATATCATATTCCTGGTCAATCAATTTCAAAGTATGCTCATCCAGTTTTAATTTAATCACACGGCTCTCATAATAGACGGGTCTGGTTGCACCATCCTCCACAGCCTGCGTCATGTCGTAAATGTCTATGTAATCGCCAAATACTTCCCGTGTATTACGATCTTTCATCGAAATCGGAGTTCCGGTAAATCCAATATAGGTGGCATTTGGCAGCGTGTTACGAATAATGCGAGCAGTGCCAATCTTAATTTCGCCTGTCTTGGCATCAACTGTTTCTTTTAAACCATATTGTCCACGATGTGCTTCATCTGCCATAACTATAATATTTCTGCGTTCTGAAAGGCATTCAAATGATTCCTCAAACTTCTGCATTGTAGTGAAAATAATACCATTAGCTTTTCTGTCATTTAACCAATCCATAAGACCAATGATTGGTTTTTCGCCCTTTCGCAAATGCGCATTACGTTCTTTATCTTCCTCGGACAGTTTCCTCTTATCTGCATGAACAGGCTCCTGCCGTAAAAATTTACTGCATTTTGCAAACTGTCCATAAAGCTGATCATCTAAGTCATTGCGATCAGTAATTACAACAAGGGTCGGGCTGTCTAACGCATCCTGCAAACAATGAGCATAGAATACCATTGACAGTGATTTTCCACTGCCTTGTGTATGCCAGAATACACCGCCTTTACCATCGGTTTCTGTTGCATGCTTCGTAGACAAGATTGCTTTTTTTACCGCAAAATACTGATGATACCCTGCCAAAATCTTAATCTGCTTTGAGCCTTCATTGGAAAAACAGATAAAATTCTTGATAATATCAAGCAACCGCTCTTTTTTAAACATTCCCTCAAAAAATGTATCGAATTGAGCATACTGTGTATTTTCATAATTCCCATCTTTTGTTTTCCATTCCATGAAACGATCTTCGCCAGACGTAATTGTACCCGCTTTAGAAGTTAAATGATCACTCATGACACAAATACAATTATAAATAAACATGGATGGAATCTCGTGCATATAATTTCTGATCTGTGTGTAGGCTTCTGATGCATCTGTTTCTTCTCGTGATGGTGACTTCAATTCTATAAGTACAACCGGCATACCATTCAAAAACAGCAATATATCCGGACGCTTGTTGCTATTCTCAACAAATGTCCACTGATTTGCAACAGCAAAAGAGTTATTGTCAGGATTTTTATAATCAACCAGATAAACAAGCCCTGGACGCTCCTCACCTTTTACAAAATAGCGCACTTCAATTCCGTGCTGAATATAATCCATAAAAAGAGCATTCTTCAAAACTAACTCTGCATTTTCAAAATTCTTTAACTTATCTAAGGCATCTGCAATCGCATCTTCGGGCATATCCGGGTTAATTCGTCGGATGGAATCATTCAAATCTTCTTCATACAGAGGACTACAAAAATCCCTCTCCAAATCCGGCGCATAAACATAACGATAATCCATATTCTGGAACAATTCTATGACTGATTTTTCATAATCCGCTTCTGTATAAAAATCTGACATTTTTGTCGCCTCCTTATATCAGTTTAAGCTGTTTTTTCATCTGTTTTTCTACCTGCTCCTGTGCCACTGCATCATATGCTTTACGGAGTTTCGCTAAGGCATCATAAAGATTATCCCTGTATTTTTTCTCCGAAAACATTTTCTCTAACTCTTCTATGGGCATAGGATGCTTCTCGTTTTCCTTTCTCATTTTGTCTATAATAATCTGATATTGATACATTACAGCCAAAGCAGCTTCATAAGTTCTCAGAAAATCACTATACGCAAATGCCGCTTCTCCTTTAAAAATCAGTTCAATTTCCATTGCTGTATTTCTTAGTTCCTCTCGTTTTCGTAAAAACTCTTTATGGAATGGCTGTTCCAGGGGATGTTCAATGGCATCTGCTTGACTTTCCATATAGGCATTATTTGTTAGCAATTTAAATACATAATCATTTGCAAACTGAGGTGTATTTTCTCTTTTTGCTGAGAGCTGCATATAATTTTCCTTGCAAAGAGAAATAAGTCCATTTGCTAGCATATATACTTTTAATCTACGATCAAATAAGTGTTGCTTATTGCTAAGTCTTATCTGATGAACTGACAAGCCCAATGCCAGTACAGCAGTTAAAGCTGTAAGTATAGAACACCAAAAATTCCAGTCTTTCAGCATATAACTTTCTCCCATCACAAAGGTTAAACAAGAATTTAGCGGCTTAAAGGTCGATGTCTGAGACATCAAGCTCGCCGGACATCAGTTTTGGAAGTAGTGAATCCCTAAGTGCAGAAAGACGTTGATTCTCTGCTTCAAGAATCTCTTGTTCCTTGAATACAGGTTCGCAAAAACTACTAAAAAGCTGAATGGTATCAGCATCAGGCATAACAGTAGGTACAGATTTCATCGCCGCTCCAGATATTTCCTTGAAAGTTGACCCAGAAGCCATACCTTCAATTGTAGGAAGAAGATTCTTCAGCAAGAAATACATATAAGCTGTACTGATATTCTCATTCGGAATAACAGATTTAAAACCCTGATTAGTAGTGACCTCGTTTTGAGCTATAGCAATATACCCTATTGGAGCCCTTGAACTGAAAAGTATGGTTCCAGCAGGCATCTTTGCGGCACTACTCTTGGAAAATCCCAACTCAGAGATATCATTCTCTCCATGAGAGATGAATTTTGACTTATTAACCGATAGATCCTTAGGCGTTATCCATGCAATGCCTTGGTCTGCATAATACTCCGGTTTCGATTTTGAAGGCGTACCACCTGCAACAACAGAGCCGATATCGGATAGAGTACATTCCGACCAATTTGGATCAGCATTGACAACGAAAAGTTCATCGAAATACGCCTGAGCTTGCTGCTCTAAATTCTTGTTTATCTCAGCATTTTTCGCTATTTTTCTATCCAAACTACTAAGAATATCTGAAATCTTTTTTTGTGTAGTCAGGTCTGGATTTTCAATTTCCAAATTTTCAATATCTGAAGGCTTAATAGCAGGGTACGCCGATGTACTCTGTTCCGCAATGGCTTGAAGAGCATCTACAAGTATATTTTGCGTAAGCAGATAATACAGAAAATCTGCATTAAGTACATTGGTGTCAACATCAATTACCACAAACCCTGTCGAAACCAGAAAATTCTCTGGCTGTGACTTAATTATTCCAAAATGACGCTGATTCGGCCGTACTGTGGAATAGATAATACTATCTGTTTTTACCTTTCGCTTTGCTCTACTTGGGAGTTTCATATTTTTCAATTCTATGAACTGAATAGAATCAATCGTATTATTAGTAATATTACCTGTATCTAAATAATTTACAAAATCCCATTTTTCTTTAGGCGAATATGTATCTGCATTCGTCCTACAGACATCTCCTAATCTGATTTTTTCCCATTCTGCCATAACATCACTTCCTAACCAATATATTTCTTATGAGCCAACTTAACATTGCTCTGCTTGACCATTGCATACTGCAAGGTCGTATCTATTCGTTTATGCCCCAAGAGCTGCTGTAACTGCTCTATAGGCATTCCCTTATCAATCGCCATCGTTGCAAGTGTTCTTCGGAACTTATGCGGATGAACTTTTTGAATATCCAACTGCTTACCCATTTCACGCAGACGAGATTCGATACCTCCGATTTTAATTCTCTCATGTGGAGAACGTAAAGTGACGAACAATGCCGGATTATCATCCGTTCTGCTGTCAATATAGTTTTGCAGATGAATCTTTGTCCGAGCATCAAAGTATACGATGCGTTCCTTATCACCCTTACCGAATACTACACATTCACGCTCGTTAAAATTGATGTCTGCTTTGTTCAACAAAACCATTTCGCCGATACGCATTCCAGTGGAAGCAAGCATATCAATCATCGCCAAGTCTCGAAGTTCTGTGCAGTTGTCGCGCATTTTTTCCAAGTCCTCGTCTGTGTAGGTTTCTTTGATATTGGTCGCCGTTTTCACCTTATGGATGCGGCGAACAGGACTTTTCAATATATAGTCCTCGTCCTCCAACCATGAAAAAAAGCTAGACAAAATCCTGCGGATATTGTCAATCGTCACACGGCTAGACTGATTCCTGCTCTGATAATCTGTCAAATAGGAACGCAGGTCTTCCGTCTGAATATGACGAATACCTTTGTCTGTAGAAGCTACCATCGTTTCAATGGTTGTGCGATAATATTTTAGCGTTTTTTCTGAACAGCCTTCAATCCGCTTTGCTGAAACAAAAGCATCTATCAGCTTTGGATTGTCGTCTGCATCCTTCTTTTCTGTCTGTGCTGTAATCTCACAGCCAAACAATGTGTTTTCAAGCACCTTTTGCAAATGCTGCATTTGTGCGTTGTCGAGGTGTGGCAGCATTTGCTGTACCACCTCTGAAATAATTTGTTGTTTCATAGGTCATTCTCCTTCAAATTTATTTTCCAGAGAACGACTCAACGGCAGTTCCGTTGGCTTTATCTCCCGCCGTTGGTGGGAGTATTATTCTTAATAAAGGTCTATATCATCGTGATCTTCTCCATCATAATGATTATAATAATGGAAGCCATCTTCAAGTGGTTTTCCACACCTACAGCAAACATCCCAATATCCCCATTCTTCAATTTCTGATGTAACAGACGATATTGATGAACATTTACAATAGCCTACTTTTTCAATTGGCACTCCTTTAAAATACATCATTTTGTCTTCCTCCCTGTGTTAAACAAGAATTTAGAACAGCAAGCTCAGGCAATATATCAGCAGATGTTCATAACAAATCGTAATCCTAATTGGGAAAATGGCTTGCTCTCTGATTTAATCGCCGTAAGATACGGAAAAGACCATAAAAAACTGGAAGATGGTGTTTATCCTGTATATGGTTCTGGCGGCATAATGCGATATGTAGAAAAACCGCTTTACACTGGTGAGTCGGTTCTGATTCCCCGTAAAGGAACACTGAATAATATTATGTATGTAAACGGTGCCTTCTGGTCAGTAGACACTATGTTTTATACAGAAATGCTACGTTCAAATGTCGCAAAATTTGTGTATCACTTTGTAAAAAGTAAAGATCTTGCTTCAATGAATGCAGGATCTGCTGTACCAAGTATGACAACCAATATTTTGAATGCAATGCAGTTATATATTCCAGATAACGAAACCTTATCTACTTTTGAGGAAATCGTTTCTCCGATGTACTCTCAAATGCAAGAGAATAAAAAACAATCAAAAAAACTTGCAGATTTGCGTGATACATTACTACCTCGTTTGATGTCCGGTGAGCTTGACGTCTCCGAAATCGAATTTTAAGCTGCAATCAAGTCGATAAATCTGGATTGTCCAGATGTAAATTCTTGTTTATCAAATTATTTATACTTATTTTTTCTTCAAGTATATTTAACACAGAAACCACTTTCCTCTGTGTATCAATATCAGGAATTTCCACCTCTATTTTTTGAAAAGTTGTAGACGCTCTCGCCAAAGCAGGGACTCCAACTTGTGATGCATTAGACAATAATTTGTGCTGACCGATTGTAGTATGAAAATAATAAACCAAATATTCTGGAAGCACTTTTTCATTACAGCGTACTCTGAATTGACTTTGGGAAATTACATATCTATCATACTTTGATGTTTGAGGAATACAAACAATCTGTCCTAAAGTACCCCTGTGAGTAATTACGATGTCACCTCTATGGGCATTAGCACGACCCAAAGAGTCTGCTTTTTCTTCCGTCACGTATCTGAATGAATTTTCTGTAAGAAAAAATCCGTTCAAATTGCTACCATTCAAAACGGGAATCCCATCATCAACAAAACATTCTACTTTTATATTGGAACCAAATGGTCCCATTGCAATTTCATCAATCAGTTCAGCGATACTATATGTTTTAAATTTCATACCCAATCGCCCCCAGTTTCTTTCTGATTTCATTTTCCAGTTCATGGGACTTTGCGAACATTTCTGAAAGTTCAGATGTAAGGCGAGTCATTTTTTCTTCAAACGGTTCTCCATCATCTTCCTGTTCTTCAATACCTACATAACGTCCCGGTGTAAGAATATAATCCTGCTTTTCGATCTCCTGAATATCCGCAACCTTACAAAATCCAAGTACATCCTCCTGTGTACCATTTTGAAATGCTTCAAAAGTATCAGCCAGTTTTTGAATGTCCTCATCCGTAAAATCACGATGTTTTCGGTCAACCATGTGTCCCATTTTGCGAGCATCAATAAAAAGTGTTTTCCCTTTTTGCTTTTTCCCTTTTGTAATAAACCACAAGGTCACAGGAATTGTTACACTGTAAAACAGCTGTGTCGGCATCGCAATAATTCCTTCAATCAAATCATCCTCTATGATTTTCTTACGAATTTCCCCCTCTCCACTGGACTGTGTAGAAAGTGCTCCATTAGCAAGAACAAGACCAATTTTTCCATTCGGTGCAAGATGATGGATCATGTGCTGAATCCAGGCATAGTTGGCATTACCGGCGGGCGGAAGTCCATATTTCCAACGCTTATCCTCCATCAGTTTATCTTGTCCCCATGGATGATAGTTGAAAGGTGGATTCGCTAAAATAAAATCTGCCTTTAAGGTCGGGTGTAAATCACTTGTAAAAGTGTCTGCATTATACGGACCAAGGTCTGCATCAATGCCACGAATTGCCATATTCATCTTTGCCATTTTCCAGGTATCCGGATTTGCTTCCTGACCGTAAACAGAAATTGCACCTCTTTTATGACTGTGTGCTTCAATAAACTTCTCACTCTGCACAAACATACCGCCAGAACCACAGCAACAATCATATACCCGGCAATTATCAAATGGTCGAAGAATGGAAACCAGTGTTTTTACAACGCTGGATGGCGTATAAAATTCTCCACCGCCAACACCTTCTTTTTCAGCAAACTGAGCAATACAATACTCATAGGTACGTCCAAGAAGATCTTCACTTGCTTCTGTATCGCTCATGTCAATATTATTTGTGAATATGTCAACCACATCGCCCAAAATTCTTTTATCAAGATCCGGGCTTGCATAATTTTTCGGAAGAACATTCTTCAATTTCTTATTTTCTGATTCTATCGCTCTCATTGCATTATCAATGATTATGCCAATTTCCGGTGTGTGTGCCTTGGATGCGATATTATCCCAACGGGCTTCTTCCGGGACAAAAAATACATTGTCCATTTCATAAGCATCACGATCATCTTCAAAGCCATCGCCCTCATCAACAAGTTCTTTATAACGCTTATCAAATGCAGCCGAAATATAACGAAGAAAAATTAAACCTATAATTACTTTTCTATACTCTGCTGCCGGGATGTGTCCCCACAAAACACAGGCTGCATCCCAAAGCTGTTTTTCAAATCCAATATTGGCGTTTGTTTTTTCTGCCATTATAATATCCTCCACATCGAATACTTATCTTCATATTTCCGTAAATGCTCTTTGCCCTATTTTAGCATAAGAAACCGCCTTCAACAATATCATCTGCACTGACGGCTGCCGGTGCAAATCACAGCTTCCAAAAACCTTTGCACTTTAAATCTATTTGTTTTAAAATAAAAAAGCGATGCCAGAGCATGTATTTTATGCCTCGCATCCTTTATATCAAAACCAAGGAGCAGTATAAATATGAATACAAATCTATCATTTGCATGCGACTATATGGAGGGGTGCCATCCGGCGATCCTCGAAAAGCTTGCAGAAACAAATCTGATCAAAACTCCAGGATACGGACTGGACGATTATACACGTTCTGCCTGTGAAAAGATCAAATCAGCCTGCCAGAAACCGGAGGCACAGGTTTTCCTTCTTACCGGCGGCACACAAACAAATGCCACCGTGATCTCTGCAATTCTTAAAAGCTATCAGGGCGTAGTTTCTGCCAGCACAGGACATATTGCCACACATGAAGCCGGAGCAGTGGAAGCCTGCGGTCACAAGGTTCTTACTCTTCCTTCCCATAACGGGAAGATTGATGCAGCAGAATTATCCCGGCTTCTCGTGGATTACGATCAGGATGTAAACCATGACCATATGGTTATGCCTGGAATGGTTTATATCTCCCATCCCACAGAATATGGCACATTATATTCCCACTCAGAGCTTGAAGAGATCAGCCAGGTCTGTCGCCAGCACCAGATCCCTCTGTACCTGGACGGGGCCAGACTGGCTTATGCACTTGCCTGCCCCCAGAACGACCTGTCATTGCAAGACCTTGCAGCCCTTTGTGATGTATTTTATATTGGCGGCACCAAATGCGGTGCTTTATTCGGCGAAGCAGTAGTGATCACTGTTCCCGGACTGATCCCACATTTCTTTACCATTATCAAACAGCATGGCGCCCTGCTGGCCAAAGGCAGGCTGTTAGGTATTCAGTTTGATACTTTGTTTACCAACCATCTTTACGAACATATCGGGGAATCTGCCATTTCGGCGGCCGATCAGATCCGGGACATGCTGAAGATCAACGGATTTCAGCTGTGTTATGATTCTCCCACCAATCAGATTTTCTGCATTATAGAAAATTCTGTAATGGATCGTCTCCTGTCCCAGGTTGAATGCAGCTTCTGGGAAAAATATGATGATTCCCATACCGTGATCCGTTTCGTAACAAGCTGGGCAACCACTCAGGAGGATGTTCAGAGACTGGGAACTGTTCTGTCTTTGTGCTCTTCCTGATCATGGAACTTTTTTCTCTGGCTGGACAGGTTAAAATACTCACTGGAAATAAATCCATGGGCAACCAATGCCTGAAATACCTGTTCCTGCTCAGGGGTCATATCCATCCCCACAGTGGAATTATAGTCCGTGATCACACATCCTGTCTTCTCGATCAGCCAAAACAGTGGCGTGAATCATCCTGTGGCACCATTTTGAATATCTCATCTGAAGTATAGGGCAGTAATCCCATCAAAGCCTCCATATGTCCGCCATCCTGGATCAGCCGGTAATCTCCATCCGGCATAATGATCCCGTCACTAAAATTACTGTCCTGCTTCATCTTGTTCAGAAGCTCTTCTGTTACCTTCATCTATCTTCCCCATTACACATTTTATTTCTTAGCTTTTACTTCTGTATCCTGAAAATGCATCTTCAGGATCCCGTGATAAAATCTCCCATACAGAACCAGTGACATAAGCATAATTCCGGCACAGAAAGCGATCAGAAACCAGGCCTAGCCCGTCTGGGATCTCCTGCCAGAAAAACAAAACAGTCATCACCAGATACAGAACTACTGTACTAAGCTTCCCGTACCATTTTGCACTGTTGATCTGATCTCTCACCTTCAGAGTCTGATATCCCCAGTAAAGCATGATTCCTTCTTTTACAGCAAATAAAAGGATCATCACCCAAAGTCTTTGATATCTGGATGAAAGGCAGAAGATCATGGACACCTGTGTCAGCTTGTCGGCTACAGGATCCAGCACCTTACCTACATCAGAAACCATGTGAAATCTGCGGGCCACCTTTCCGTCCAGCACATCGGTCAGCGCAGACAGTGCCACCACAGCAATCGCCTGTTTATAATCACCTCTTCTGTACAACCATATAATAGCCGGTATCAATAAGATCCTGAAACAAACTCATCAGATTGGGAATGGTCAGTATGTTGTCCTTTTTCAGTCTTTCTCCCATAACTTCTCCTTTTTCATGTATACTCCCTTTTCCATCCGTTACCATATTGTTTCATTCTAACACGAAAAAAAGTTTCGTCAACCTGATAAAAAAATAAAAAAAAGACTTGCTTTTTATAATATTCATGTTATAGTATTCATATGCTTGTTATGTAGTTTTGAATACTACATGCAAATGTTTTCGATGCTGACATTATTTTTTTATATTTTTGATGCTACGTAAATATTTTAAATCATAAGATTCCAGTAACCATTCAAAGGAGGTTTTCACATGAAATTCAAATTAAAA
>NZ_JAYFUY010000078.1:0-35870 GCF_059933065.1 Blautia sp. HA3515
GGGTGGCGCTTCATGCCGGGCGTATGGATGAAAGCCAGATGGAGGCCTTTATTCAGGAAAACGTCTCCGGAACTGGTGCTGGATGCCACTCATCCTCAGGCAAGCAAGTAAGTAAACTCGAAAAATATCCGTGAAGCCTGTGACAACAAAAATACGGAGTATGTAAGGATCCTGCGGGCACAGGGAAAACATGAGGATCAGGCGGTTTATACAGAAAGCATTCAGGACGCTGTAGAATATTTAAAAGGCACCAGGGGAAGTATTCTGCTTACTACAGAGGAAGCAAGGAGCTTTTAGCATTTACCGGACTTCCGGATTATAATAAGGAGCGGGTGTACGCACGTGTACTTTCCCTTCCTTCCGTGATCAGTGCATGCAAGGAAATGGGATTTGAAGGGAAGCATCTGATCGGGTACGCAGGGGCCTTCTTTTCCAGAGAATTAAATGAAGCTATGCTCAGGCAGTTTCAGTGTGCCATTTTCTTGTTACAAAGGATACCGGGATGGCTGGAGGCTTCCAGGAAAAGATCGATGCGGCTTTAAACTGTCATGCAGTTCCGGTGATCATTGGGCGGCCCATAAAGGAGCAGGGACTGACCGTTCTGGAATGTAAACGGTTTTTGCAGAAGCGTTTCCAGATTTTGGCAAAGCCAAAGGTTACTGTGCTTGGAATCGGGATGGGTTCTGAAGAAACCCTTACCATCCAGGGGAAAAGGGCAGTTCAGGAAGCAGATCTTGTGATCGGTGCAAGAAGGATGGCAGACAGCGTAGGGATGCCAGGCCAGAAAGTGGTATATGAGTACCGCAGCGAAGCGATCCTGAAGTACATTGAAGAGCATCCGGAATTTGAAAATATTCTGATCGTATTATCCGGAGATGTGGGATTTTACAGTGGGGCCAAAAAGCTTTTGGAAGGTCTTGGCAGTGATACACAGGTGATCTGCGGGATTTCCTCAGTGGTTTATTTTATGTCCAGGATCCACATGTCCTGGGAGGACGCAAAGCTTTTAAGCGCACATGGAAAGAATTGTAATCTGATCCACTATATTTGCCATTACCGAAAGGTTTTTGCTATTCTTGGCGGTGGCAGAGGAAATCGGAAATCTGGCTGCAAAGCTGGTTTCTTATGGCATGTCAGATGTGATGCTGTATGTAGGAGAGAAGCTTTCTTATCCTGAGGAAAAAATATTTGCAAAACCAGCAGGAGAGCTGATCGGATATGAAGGGGATGCTTTATGTGTGGTCTGTGCCTGCAATCCGAAGGCAAAGCCGCAGCTTTTGGTGCATGGTATCCGGGATGAGGAATTTATCCGTGGCAAGGCGCCTATGACAAAAGAAGAGATCCGCACGGTTTCCCTTTCCAAGCTTCAGCTGCCAAAGGATGCCATATGCTATGATGTGGGGGCAGGTACAGGCTCCCTGTCTGTGGAAATGGCTTTAAGGGCTTTTGATGGAGAAGTATATGCAATTGAAAAAAAGGATGAGGCA
Source organism: Blautia sp. HA3515 (assembly GCF_059933065.1). Taxonomy (NCBI): domain Bacteria; kingdom Bacillati; phylum Bacillota; class Clostridia; order Lachnospirales; family Lachnospiraceae; genus Blautia; species Blautia sp. HA3515. The sequence goes on from NZ_JAYFUY010000078.1 coordinate 1,488, forward strand.
GCAGAGCTGATCCTTGAAAATAAAATGAAATTTGCAGCGGATAACCTGGCAGTGATCAAGGGAGAAGCACCGAAGCTCTGAAAAGTCTGCCGGCGCCTACCCATGTATTTATCGGAGGTTCTTCGAGGAATCTTTCCAGATCGTAGATCTGCTTATGGAAAAGAATCCGAAAGTACGGATCGTGATCAATTGTATTACTTTGGAAACCGTAGGGGAGGGCTTTGCAGGTAATAAAGAATCAGCAGTTTACAGAAACAGACATTGTGCAGATAAGTGCTGCAAGATCTAAAGAAATCGGACGTTACCATATGATGATGGGAGAAAATCCTATTTATATCATCACCTGTCAGAAGAGGGAGGAAAAGAAATGAAGATTCCCAGGATCCTTTTTGCAGCAGGGGCAAGCGGAAGCGGAAAAACACTGATCACCTGCGGATTTTTACAGGTGCTTGTAAACAGAGGGATCAGGGCTGCTTCCTTTAAATGCGGGCCTGATTATATTGATCCCATGTTCCACAGCAGGGTGATCGGTACCAAATCCAGAAATCTTGACACCTTTTTTACATCTCCATATGTTACCAGATATCTGCTTCAGGAAAATGCAAAGGACTGTGATCTGGCTGTTATGGAAGGCGTTATGGGATATTATCTAACGGAGTGGCAGGCACGACCACAAAGGCCAGTGCTTATGATCTGGCAGACCTTACGGATACTCCGGTGATCCTGATCGTAAACAGCAAAGGGATGAGTGTTTCTCTGGCTGCTTATATCAAAGGGTTTCTGGAATATAAAAAGAACAGCCACATTAAAGGTGTGATCTTTAACCAGATGTCGGCCATGCTGTATCCAAGGATGAAAAAAATGGTCCAGGAACAGCTGGGGATCCAGGTTCTTGGCTATGTGCCAAAGGTGGAGGACTGCCTGATCGAAAGCCGTCATCTTGGACTGATCCTTCCAGAGGAGATTCCAGGACTGAAGCAGCGGCTTTACAGGCTTTCCCAGATCCTGAATGATACCCTGGAGATTGATGAGATCCTGAAGCTTGCCGGGGAAGCATCAAAGATTGACGCACCAGATACACTGGAAAAAGTGGACCCTTCCTTTGGATGGAGTTTACCAAAGAAAGAAAAGAAGCTTCGGCTCGGACTGGCAAAGGATGAAGCTTTCTGTTTTTTTTATGAGGATAATTTCAGGCTTCTTCAGCAGATGGGAGCAGAACTGGTGCCATTTTCACCAATTCATGACAAGAATCTTCCGAAGGATATACAGGGACTTTTGCTATATGGCGGTTATCCGGAACTGTATGGTAAGCAGCTGGAGGAAAACCAGGAAATGCGTGGGCAGATCCGGGAAGCCATTCAGGATCAAATGCCGGTTCTTGCAGAATGCGGAGGCTTTATGTACCTGCATCAGCAGATGGAAGGTATGGATGGAAAGCTTTATCAGATGGCAGATGTGATAAAGGGAAAGGCATACAGAACACCAAGGCTTACCAGGTTTGGTTATATTACTCTTGAGCAGAAGCTCTCTGTGCTTGGACATACGGATCTGGGACACATACCTGCCCATGAATTTCATTATTTTGATTCCAACAGCTGTGGAGAAGCTTTTCATGCATCAAAGCCGGAAAGCTTAAGAGGCTTAGGGAATGCATCTGGGGCAGTGGCCGTATACTTGCAGGATTTCCTCATTTGTATTATTATGGAAATCCACGGATACCACAGGCCTTTCTTGAAAGGTGCCTTGCGTTCCGTCAGGAAAAATCCCTGAAAAACAAAGGAGATCAATGAAAATGCTGAGAATACTTGCACTTCCCCTTGGATTCGTTCTGGATCTGATCTTTGGAGATCCATCCTGGATCAGACATCCGGTGTGCTGGATCGGTGATCTGATCAGCGTATTGGAAAAAAGACTCCGGAAGATTTTTCCGGATACTCCAGGCAGACTTCTGACTGCAGGGATCGTGATGGCTTTTATGGTATGTGCAGTCTGTTATTTTTTGCCCTTTGCCATCCTTTATACATTATATAAGTCTGTACCTGTGGCTGCTTTCCTTCTTGAAACCTTCTGGTGTTATCAGCTTCTGGCAGCCAGATCGCTGAAGCAGGAAAGCATGAAGGTGTATGACAGACTGGTAAACGGCACCCTGGATGAAGCCAGGTATGCGGTTTCCATGATCGTTGGACGGGATACGGAAAGCTTAAGTGATACAGGAGTTACAAAGGCAGCTGTGGAAACAGTTGCTGAAAACGCTTCTGACGGCGTGATCGCACCTATGCTTTTCATGGCTATTGGCGGTGCGCCGCTTATGTTTCTGTACAAAGGCATCAACACCATGGATTCTATGGTTGGTTATAAAAATGACAAGTACCTGTATTTTGGCAGATTTGCTGCAAAGCTGGATGATGTGGCCAATTATATTCCGGCCCGGCTTTCCGGATGGCTGATGGTAGCAGCAAGCGGACTTACCGGCTTTAACTGGAAAAATGCAGCAAGGATCTACCGAAGGGACAGACGCAATCATGCAAGCCCTAATTCAGCCCAGACGGAAGCGGCTATGGCAGGTGCCCTGGGTGTACAGCTGGCAGGCAATGCGTACTATTTTGGAAAGCTGTATGAAAAGCCACTACCATTGGCGATCCGGACAGGGCTGTGGAATATGAAGATACTCCAAGGGCGAACCGGATCCTGTATGGTACAGCTGCTCTTGGAATGGCTGCTTTTACAGTGCTTGGATTTCTGATCAGATTAGCCTGAAGATTTGGAGGAACGGATGAATAATCATGTGCATGGCGGAGATGTTTACCATTACAGGGATTGCCTGGACTTCTCAGCAAACTGTAATCCGCTGGGAACACCAGAAAGTGTAAAGGCAGCAGCCAGGGATAGTTTGGAGCGGATCCATGAGTATCCACAGGTAGGCTATCAGCCTTTGAAAGAGGCAATCGGAAAATATGAACAGGTAGATCCTGACTGGGTCATCTGCGGCAATGGGGCAGCTGAGGTGATCTTTTCTGTGTGCAGGAAAGCCAAAGAAGGCGCTGGTCACAGGTCCTTCCTTTGCAGAATATGAACAGGCTTTGCAAGGTGTGGGATGTGAGGTAGATCATTTTTGGCTGGAAGAGAAAGAGGTTTGGGTAGAAGGGATTTTCTGAAAGCTCTGCGGCCAGAACTGGATATTGTTTTTCTGTGCAATCCTAATAATCCTACAGGTGTTCTGATGGATCAATGTGTTCTTATGGAGATACTGAAAAGGTGCGGAGCTGGATATTTTTCTTGTGGTGGACGAATGCTTCCTCGATTTTGTAGAAGAGCCGGCAGCTTCTACTACTCTGAAGAAAGTACTGGGAGACTACAGGAATCTTTTTATCGTAAAGGCCATTTACCAAAAGGTATGCGATGCCAGGCTTAAGACTTGGGTATGGGCTTTGTGCAAATACACGAGGCTGCTGAAAAAAATGACAGAAGAAAATCAGCCCTGGAATATTTCCACACCAGCCCAGGCAGCAGGGATGGCAGCCAGCTGGAAAATGCATATGTGGAGGCCGGAAGGCAGATGGTCTTTAAGGAAAAGGCATATTTAAAGGAGAGACTTACCAGGCTGGGACTTAAGGTATATCCATCGATGGCCAATTATCTGTTTTTTAAAGGCCCAGGAGGACCTTTTTTTGGCCTGCCTGCAAAAAAAAGTGCTGATCCGGGATTGCAGCAATTATCCGGGTCTTTCTAAGGGATATTACCGGATCGCCGTGAAAAAGCATGAACAGAATGAAATACTGGTAAAAGCATTGGAGGAAATATGGCAAAAGCGATTATGATACAGGGAACCATGTCAAATGCAGGAAAAAAGCCTTCTTGCAGCCGGACTTTGCCGGATCTTTCGGCAGGACGGATATTCGGTGGCACCCTTTAAATCACAAAATATGGCATTGAATTCCTTTATCACTGAGGAAGGTCTGGAGATGGGCAAGAGCCCAGGTGATGCAGGCAGAGGCAGCAGGGATACCGCCCTTCCGTAAAGATGAATCCCATCCTTCTAAAGCCTGCCCAGTGGTGCTTGCGGTCCTCCAGGTCGATCGATAAACGGAGAAGTGCTGGGTCCCATGAGCGCCAGGGATTATTTTAAATACAAAAAGAAGCTGGTGCCGGACATTATGAAGGCTTATCAGGAATTGTCTGATGAATATATGATATCATTGTGATCGAAGGCGCAGGCAGTCCGGCAGAGATCAATCTGAAAAATGATGATATTGTTAATATGGGAATGGCCAAAATGGCAGAAAGCGCCAGTGCTTCTTGTAGGAGATATCGACCGGGGCGGTGTGTTTGCCCAGCTGATCGGTACTGTAGACCTTCTGGAGCCTTCCGAGCGTGATATGGTAAAGGGGCTGATCATCAACAAATTGCGGGGGAGACTGAGCCCATTCTGGATCCTGGTGTAAAGATGCTGGAGGAGCGGAGCCAACGTCCCGGTGGTAGGGGTTGCCCCGTACATGAATATCCAGGTGGAGGATGAAGAACAGCCTGACGGAGCGGTTTGACAGGAAGCAGTCGGCAGGTCTGATCGAATATTGCAGTGATCCGTGTGCCTAGGATATCCAATTTTTACGGATTTTAATCCTTTTGAAAGTGTAGAAGGGGTATCCCTGCGCTATGTACAGCATGTGTCTGAACTGAAGAATCCGGATATGATCATTCTTCCGGGAACAAAAAATACAATGGAAGATTTGCTTTGGATGAGGGAAAACGGTCTGGAAGCAGCTGTTCTGAAGGCTGCAGCTGCAGGCTGTATCGTATTTGGGACCTGCAGAGGAGTACCAGATGCTTTGGGAGATACATTAAGTGACCCTTATCATGTGGAAGCTGGCGGAAAGATGCGGGGCATGGGTCTTTTGCCTATGGATACAGTATTTGCCAGCCAAAGAACAGAAAGAACCCGTGTTACAGGGAAGTTTCTTCCAATGAAAGGTACATTTGTTGCATTGTCAGGAGTAAGCCTGGAAGGTTATGAGATCCATATGGGAGAATCAGTACAAAGAGGGGATCTTGCCTGCAACAAAGCTGATAGTGGCCGGAAATCGGCCGGAAGAAACAAAGACAGAAGGTGCTTTTCATGAAAATGTATGTGGAACCTATGTACATGGGGTGTTTGATAAAGAGGAAGTTGTGGAGGCTTTGATCCGGATCCTTGGAGAAAGGAAAGGGATAGATGTATCTTCTATGACAGGCATTGATTTTGCTGCCTTTAAAGAAACACAGTATAACATCCTGGCTGCGGAGCTTAAGAACTAGCATCTGGACATGAAGAAAATATACAGCATATTGGAAGAAGGGGTGTAACTTATGATAAAGGTGGAACTGGAAAATGTTAAGCCTATGGATATAGAAAAAAGGAGCTTTGAGATCATAACCTCAGAGCTTGGGGATGTGCAGCTGGTTTGAGGAACAGAACTGATCGTTAAACGGTGTATCCATACAAGTGCGGATTTTGATTATGCACAGAATCTGAAATTTTCAGAAGGGGCAGTACAGCATGCCCTGGATGCAATCAAAAACGGAGCCTGTATTGTAACAGATACCCAGATGGCAAAAGCCGGGATCAATAAAAAAGCATTGGCACGGTATGGCGGTGAAGTGTACTGCTTTATGTCAGATGAGGATGTGGCACAGAATGCCAAAAAAAACAGGCACCACACGTGCCACTGCAAGTATGGACAAGGCGGCAGGGCTGGAAGAGCCGCTGATCTTTGCTGTTGGGAGTGCCGCCTACAGCTCTTGTGAGACTGTATGAACTGATCGAAGATGGCTTGTTGAAACCTGAATTGATCATTGGTGTTCCGGTAGGCTTCGTAAACGTGGTCCAGTCAAAGGAACTGATCATGAAAGCTCCGGTTCCCTATATTGTTGCCCAGGGAAGAAAGGGTGGCTCTAATATTGCAGCCTGTATTGTGAACGCTCTTTTATATATGATCAATAATTCAAGAGACTGAAAGACTTTGCAGGGTTTCTTTCAGTATATGGCAAGCCGGGAGAAAATCCTGGACTTCCATAGCTGAATAGGACAACAGGAAGGTTTTTGTATCTGCTGTTTCAGACAGCACAGAGATACGAAGACCTTTTTTTTCTGTCTCCTTGCGAACAACATCGGTGCTCACCCCACAGGGCAGGGTCAGGGCAAGGCTTGTGCCTGCAGGACCCATTTTTATGCTGTATTCTTTGCCAAAAACTGTGGAAAGTACCTGGCACAGCTGCTTTCCTTTCTGGGCATATAATCGCTTCAGCTTTCTGGTCTGGGAAGCAAGATGACCGTCCCTGATAAACTGGCACAAAGCGATCTGCTCTGCCTTAGAGGCTGTCTGATTGTAAAAATCAGCTTTTTTTCGGTAAGCATCCAACAAAGATGGGGGAAGGACCATAAAGCTGATCCGGATGGAAGGAAGGAGAAGTCTGGAAAAAGAGCCGGTGTCTTTTACCCACATTCTGTCCGCCAGAAAGACCAAACAGGGAGGGCGTTGGTTTTTGCAGATATACGAACTCATTTTCGTAATCATCTTCTATGATCAGGCTTTCCCTCTGGCTTGCATACTCAAGCAGCTCCAGGCGTCTTGAAACGGGCATGATCTCTCCCCATTTGGTCATATGAGCCGGGGACACGTAGATGACCTGGCTGTTTTTATCCCTGTAATGGAGCTGAAATCCGAAATCCTGAAATATGGTTGATCCTTGTACGAAAGAGGGATTGGGAAAAGAAACAGAGTGGTACCTGCTTTTCAGAAGCGGGCACAGTACCTGAAGAAGACACTGCACGCTGGCACCTACCACAATATCATCAGGGGAGCATTGAATATTCCGGCGCTGTCTTATGTAATCAGGCCGGCGCCTGCCTCAGATCCTGTTCCCCCTGTACTTCGCCGTAGGTCAGCATTCGCTGATCCTGCCGCAGGGCACTTTTGATATATCTGCTCCAAAGGTCGAAACGGAAGCTTTCTCTGTCTACACCTGCAGAGGAGAAGTCAAACCGGACATTTATGCTCTGGCTGTATTGGAAACTGAGCTTCTGGCGTTGATGAACGGAGATTTCAGTTACATAGTATCCGCTTTGGGCTTTGGCAAGAATGTATCCGTCTGCAGCCAGCTGAAGATAAGCATTTTCTATGGTAGTTCTGCTTAATTTCAGCTCCTGGGAGCGTTTCCTGAGGGAGGGCATTTTGCTGCCTGGCAGCATTTTGCCGTTTTTTATCAGGTCACGGTAATATCGGTACACTTCCAGATATAAATGGTCATTTGTTTCTTTTTTATCTAATTGAATCATAACTGTCCCCTTAAAAATAATTAAATTTGGATATTTATTAAGATACACTTAGGTGATATTCTATACCACAATAAATGAAAATACAAGGAGAAATCAAGCTTTGAAGAAAATAGCAGTATTAAATGATCTGTCCGGACTTGGAAAGTGTTCTCTGACAGCTGCCATTCCGGTGGCGATCTCTGCCATGGGTGTGCAGGCCTGTCCTCTTCCTACAGCAGTTCTTAGCAATCAAACCGGATATGCCTCATATTATTGTGACGATTATACACCGCATATGGATGCAATCATGGATGAATGGGAGAAACGAGGGTTTCATCCGGATGGAATCTATACAGGATTTCTGGCAGGAGAGAAACAGGCAGACAAGATTCTTGAGTTCATTCATCGATTTGCTGCATCAGACACGAAGATCCTGGTAGACCCAGTGATGGGAGACCAGGGAAGGGCTTATGATATATATTCCCCCAGCTTTGTGAGAAAATGAGAACCCTGATATCTAAAGCCCAGGTGATCACCCCGAATCTGACAGAGGCATTGCTTTTACTATACGGAAAAGAAGAAATGGAAAAGAAATGGGAGTCCCTTTTGCAGCTTTCAGGTAAAGAATACCAAAAAGAGATAGAAGCACTGGGAAGCAGGCTTCATGAACAGTACCAGGTGCCTGGAATCGTGATCACAGGAGTGGATGATCAGGATGGAGAAATAAAGCAGATCGGTAATCTGATCTGGGGAAAAAGGAAAAAAAACGTGGGTTTTTTCTGAAAAAACAGGAGGCAGCTATTCTGGCACAGGCGATCTTTTTGCATCTGTTTTATGTGGAGGGATGGTGCAGGAAATCTGCTTAAATGCACTTGTTCATAAGGCAGTCCGTTTTCTTGGAAAGGCGATCCGGGATGCAGTACAGGAAGGTACGGACCAAACGACGGAGTTTGCTTTGAAAAATACCTATATACATTATGGGAGGATTAGGACTATGACTGATATTGTATATCATTATAATCATCAGGTGTATTTTAATCTGACAAACAAATGTCCATGCAGATGTACCTTCTGTATCCGAAATAATGGAGATACAGTAGGAGAATCAGGGAATCTGTGGTTTTCCAAGGAACCTTCTCTTGAGGAGATCATCCAGGCGATAGACCGGTTTGATTTTACAGGATGCAGGGAAGCTGTTTTTTGTGGGTATGGGGAGCCTACCATGGCACTTGACAAGCTGGTGGCAGTAAGTGAATACGTAAGGAAAAAATACGATTTCCGTCTGCGGTTAAATACCAACGGGTTAAGTGACCTGATCCACGGAAGATCTACAGCAGAAGAGATCTGCAAGGCAGTAGACTGTGTTTCTATCAGCCTGAACATGCCGGACGCAAAATCCTATAATGAAGTGGTACGTCCTGCTTATGGGGAGAAGTCCTTTGATGCTATGCTGAAATTTGCCTGCGACTGCAGAAAATATCTGGATGATGTAAGATTTACAGTTGTAGACTGTATCGGAGGAGAAAATGTACGCAAAAGCCAGGAACTGGCAGACTCCCTTGGTATCCCGTTAAGAGTACGAGTCTACTCCGCAGACTGAATATAGTAAAATTATTATTGGTAAATCAGCGATGTGATTCATTGCATTGCATAAAAGAATAGGGGTATATATCATGCGAGGCTTTCGTAGATTTCGATTCGTGCTAGCTTCTCTGTTATTTGCCGTGTTTGAGCGACGTAAGTGCGAGTTTGGCAAATGACAGAGATAATAAGCGCACGAGAGAAATCCGAAAACGAAGCCCTGATATATACCCCTATCTTTTTTGCATAATGCAATAAGTATATGTATAAGATTTGCCAAGTGATGATTTTACTATATCTGGCACCCCATCCCTTCACCGCTGTATTGACATTCCATTCTTTCACGATTAAAATATTATCCATGAGCAGGAAACATAAAGGAAGCAGGAGATAACTAATGAAAAACAGTCGGTATTTTCCAATGTTCGTGGATTTATCAGATAAAAACATTGTTGTGGCAGGGGGCGGCAAGACAGCCCTTCAAAGGACAAAATGTCTCCTTTTATTTACAAGAAATATTACGGTGATCGCACCTCGGATGACGCAGGAGCTTCAGGAAATGGGAAAGGCAGGCAGGATCAATATCCAGCTTCGTCCCATCAGGCGGTCGGATTTCGATAATGCATATATGGTGATCGCAGCATCACAGGACTGGAAGCTGAATGAGCAGATCTGTAAGGTATGTAAGGAAGAAGGCATCTATGTGAATGTATCCGGGGATAAAGAAGAAAGTGATTTCTATTTTCCAGGACTTTGTATTGCAGATGATTCTGTGATCGGGATCCAGACCGGCAGTACAGACACAGCCAGAAAGCGGGAGCTGAGAGAAGAGACAGATCAGGTGCTTACAAGGCTTACAAAAAAATGGAAAGCAGCGGACGAATAGTTGTGACTGATGCTTGTTACAAAGACCACGATATGGTATAATTAACCAGAGGGTGTTGCTGAGAACGGAGTGAACAGTAACTGTTAGTTACCTCGGGATATGAGAGATGACATTAGGAGGTTGACAGAACAATGGGGAAAAAGAAATACGTGGCTTATGTTGGAACTTACACTCATGGAACCAGTAAAGGGATCCAGGTGTATGATGTGAATGTGGAAGAGGGAACCCTGACAGAGCGCAGTGAGGTGCAGGTAAGCAATGCATCCTATACGGCAGTCTCCAAGAATGGCAAGTTTCTTTATTCCATAGAGGATGAGGGGGTCGCTGTTTTTCAAAGGGATGAGAACGGAGACCTTACAAGGATCAACAGTGTGGACATTGATGGCATGAGGGGCTGTTTTCTGGCTACGGACGTGGATGGCAGATATCTTTATGTGGCTGGCTACCATGACGGGAAGGTTACCGTGGTACATACCCATCAGGATGGAAGTCTTGGCAGTGTTATGGATGGAGTTTTCCATACAGGCCTTGGCAGTGTTGCAGAGCGTAATTTCCGGCCGCATGTGAATTGTGTACGTCCTACACCGGATAACAAGTATCTTTGCGCAGTAGATAATGGGATTGACCAGGTGAAGATATACAGGATCAACAAGAGAACAGATAAGCTGGAGCTGGTAGATATTTTGCGCTGCCCAAGAGAGAGCGGTCCAAGGATCATTCGGTTCAGCGCAGACGGCAGATATGCATATCTTCTTTTTGAACTTAGTAATGAGATCAAGGTTTACAGCTATGATGGCAGCGGAAATACACCGGAGTTTGAATTGCTGCAGAGCATTTCCACCCTTCAGAAGGGTGACACAGATCCGTCACATAATGCAGCCTCAGGTCTGGCTCTTGCGCCGGATGGCAGACATTTGTTCTGCACTACTGCAGGGGAGAATACAGTTTCCATGTATGAGATCGATGAACAGACAGGTCTTCTCACCAAGAAGTTTACCCTTCCCATTAGTGGGGATTATCCTAAGGATCTGGCCATTTTCCCGGACAATAAGCATATAGCGATTGCCAATCATTCAAGCAATTCCATCACCACCTTTACTGTGGACTATGAGAAGAATATTATTGTTATGAAAGGCAAACCAAGAAAGATCGAGACACCTAACTGTATCGGTATCTGGCCGGTACCGGACGGAGAGGATATACCGGATCATAACTGAAAACTTCAAAAGCAGTGTAATGGTTTATAAATATCTTAAAAAATAAAGCTGCTGCAGATTCCGCTTCCCATTTATCAGATAAGTGAGAAGAAGGGTCTGCAGCAGTTTTTTCTGCCAAAAGTGATTTTACCGGTTATAAAATGTTTTGATCTTATCCATCTGACAGCTCATATTGGTAAAAAGCGCATCTGTAAGCACAAGAGCAGCCATGGATTCCACTACGACTACTGCTCTAGGTACGATCACAGGATCATGGCGTCCATGGATCTCAAGGGATATAGGCTCTTTATCTTTGGTTACAGTATTCTGTGGCTGGCTGATGGACGGGGTAGGCTTTATATGTGCCCTAAGAAGGATCTGGCTTCCATCACTGATCCCTCCCAGGATCCCGCCTGCATGATTGGTGCTTTTGGTAATATGACCGTCTTTTACGGTAAAGCCGTCATTATCTGTGGAGCCTTTCATGGTAGAAACAGCAGTACCATCGCCGATTTCCACTGCTTTTACTGCGCCAATGGACATTAGGGCCTGGGCAAGCATTGCATCCAGCTTGTCAAATACCGGCTCTCCAAGACCGGAAGGAACCCCGTTGATCCTGCATTCGATCACACCGCCTGCACTATCCTGATTTTTCATACATTCTTCCAGATAAGCACCGGCTTTGTCTGCTGCCAAAGGATCCGGCATATAGAAAGGATTTTCATTTATGGCCTGTGGATCAAAGCTTTGGATCTGGATTTCCCCTATGGAACGGGTATAAGTACACAAAGAGATGCCCATTTCGGAAAGAATCCTGGAGGCAATGGCTCCGGCGGCTACACGGCCTATGGTTTCACGGCCGGAAGAACGTCCGCCGCCACGGTAATCACGGAAGCCGTATTTCTGGTCAAAACCAAAGTCTGCATGGCCTGGGCGGTAGGTATAGGCCAGATTCCCATAGTCTTTGGACCGTTGATCCTTATTCCATACGATCATGGAGATAGGAGTTCCGGTGGTGCGTCCCTGAAATACACCGGAAAGGATCTCTACCTGATCGCCTTCCTGCCGAGAGGTGGTATAACGGCTCTGACCTGGCTTGCGTCTGTCCAGAAAGCACTGGATATCACTTTCCTGTAGGGGAAGCCCTGCAGGGCAGCCGTCTACTACAGCACCAAGGGCTTTCCCATGGGATTCTCCCCAGGTGGTTACTGTAAATCTATTTCCAAAAGATGATCTGCTCATAAGTTGTCTCCTTTTTGTGGTCTGTCCGGGACAATGATGTTTCCGGATTTCTTTATTATAGACAGGTGTTAAAAATTTGTAAACCGAAACCAATAGAATTGACAAAAATTCCGGCACAATTTATAATAAAATGAACTTGTCCATTTGGCTTCAAAGGGACAGGAAGGGAGGAAAATCATGGTCAGGATTTTTAAAACGATCGACAGCTCCATTCATGAGATCCAGGAGCCGGAAGAAGGATGCTGGGTAGCGCTTACCAATCCTACGGCTACAGAGATCTTTCAGATTTCCGAGCGTTTTGGAATTGAAGTGGATGATCTGCGAGCACCTTTGGATGAAGAAGAGCGTGCCCGTATAGAGGCAGAGGATAATTATACCCTGATCCTGGTAGATATTCCTATGATCGAAGAAAGAAATGACAAAGACTGGTATGGTACCATCCCTTTAGGCATTATTGTTACAAAAAAGATGATTTTTACCATCTGCCTGGAGGATACGCAGGTTCTTGCACGCTTTATGGAGGGACGTGTGCGGAACTTTTTTACCTACATGAAGACCAGGTTTATCCTGCAGATCCTGTACAGGAATGCCAGTATGTACCTGCGTTATCTGCGTATCATTGACAAGAAAAGCGAGCAGGTGGAGGAAAAGCTTCACATGTCCACACGTAATCAGGAATTGATGGAGCTTCTGGAATTGGAGAAGTCGCTGGTTTATTTCACCACTTCCCTCAGATCTAATGAAGTCGTGCTGGAGAAGCTTCTGAAAGTAGATACCATCAAGCAGTATCCGGAGGATACAGATCTTCTGGAGGATGTTATCATAGAGAACAAGCAGGCGATCGAGATGGCCAATATATACAGTGGGATCCTGAGCAGTATGATGGGTACCTTTGCATCTGTTATCTCCAATAACCTGAATGTAGTTATGAAGGTACTTTCCGTGATAACGATCGTGATGAGTATTCCAACGATCATTTTCAGCGCCTACGGGATGAACCTGAATGCAAATGGAATGCCATTTTCTTTTACTACCCATGGTTTTTTGATCATTATTCTTTTATCTATAGCAGTTAGTATTATCGCAGCTGTCATATTATCAAAAAAGAAATTTTTCTGATGGAGGACACACAAGGAAATGAAGTGGATTGATAAACTTGAACGAAAATACGGTAAATACGGTGGGATCAATAATCTGACCCTGTATGTTATCATTTGTTACGTGATCGGATATATCATCAGTATTGTGAATTCCGGCTTTCTTACCTGGTTTACATTAAATCCTGAGAAGATCCTGCACGGACAGATCTGGCGGCTTGTGACCTGGATATTTCTGCCGCCGTCCAACGGAGGCGTATTCTGGTTTGTGATCGCAGTTCTGTTTTTGTATTATCCCATTGGCACATCCCTTGAGCATACCTGGGGAAGCCTTAGGTATACCATTTATGTTGCTTCTGGTATGGTATTTACTATTATCGGAGCGTTTGCCCTGTATCTGATCGCGGTTTACGGATTGGGATACGACGGGGTCAGTGATGGTGTCTGGAATTATTTTACCACCTATTATATCAGTGTATCTGTATTCCTGGCATACGGTGTTTCTTTCCCCAATATGCGGGTAATGCTGTATTTTATTATTCCCATCAAGATGAGCTGGATGTCCATTTTCTACGGAGTGATGATCATATACGAGATGATCAGCTATATCCGTATGGGCGCCTGGTTTATGGCTGTATTGATCGTTGCATCCCTTCTGAATTTTGTTATTTATTTTCTGGGAACGCGAGATATTCAACGTTATAATCCCAAAGAGGTTCACAGACGCAACGAATTTCGCCGTGCTATGGAGCCAAAGAGCCGCACCGGGCAGAATGGCGCCATTACAAAGCATAAATGTGCCATCTGCGGCAGGACTGAGCTGGATGATCCAAATCTGGAATTTCGTTTCTGCTCCAAATGCAATGGCAATTATGAATACTGTCAGGACCATTTGTTTACCCATACACATGTGAAATGACAGGGACACTTTTTTACAACAGCATCGCGTTTTACTTAGAGGGAGAATTGTCATGAAGAGAACAAAAATCATTTGTACGCTTGGCCCAGCCAGCAGCAGCCGGGAGATTATGAGGGAAATGATCCTGACTGGAATGGATATTGCCAGATTTAACTTTTCTCATGGGGACCATGAGGAACATAAGGGCAGAGTGGAACTGGTCAAGTCTTTGCGGGAAGAACTGGATGTGCCGGTAGCCATGCTCCTGGATACAAAAGGGCCTGAGATCCGTACAAAGCTTCTGAAAGATGGCAGGAAGGTTACGTTAACCGCCGGAAGCCAGTTTATTCTTTCAGTTGGGGATTTTGAAGGTGATGAGCATAAGGTGGCGATCACTTATGAAGAGTTATACAAGGATGTGAAACCAGGCGGTAAGATCCTGATCGATGACGGACTGATCGGCTTGGAGATAGAGAAGATCGAAGGAAAAGATATTATTTGCCGTGTATTAAATGGTGGTGAACTGGGAGAACGTAAGGGAGTGAATGTTCCTTACGTAAAGGTGAATCTTCCGGGGATCACAGAGCAGGATAAAAAGGATATCCTGTTCGGGATCGAACAGGGCTTTGACTATGTGGCAGCTTCTTTTGTGCGTAATGCACAGGTGATCCGTGATATCCGCAAGCTTCTTGATGAGAATGGCGGAAGCGATATCGGCATCATTGCCAAGATCGAGAATGCAGAGGGCGTGGAGAATATTGATTCCATTATCCAGGAGGCAGATGGCATTATGGTTGCCAGGGGAGATCTTGGCGTGGAGATACCTGCCAGCCAGGTTCCCCATATCCAGAAAAGGATCATCCAGAAGTGTAATGAGAATTATGCCCTTGTGATCACTGCCACACAGATGCTGGATTCTATGATCCGTAATCCCAGACCTACCAGGGCTGAGGTGGCAGATGTGGCAAATGCTATTTATGATGGCACAGATGCGATCATGCTGTCCGGTGAGACTGCAGCAGGCAAATATCCGGTACGTGCAGTGAAGATGATGGTAGAGATCGCTGAGACTACAGAGCCCCATCTTAATAACACCATTCACAGAAAAGACAGGAACATGTTCAGACAAGGCCTTGTTTCAAGTGCAGTAGGACTTGCTGCAGTGCAGGCTGCAAGGGATCTGAAGGCAGCAGCTGTTGTAACGCCTACCATGACCGGTAAGACTGCACTTTTGATTTCCAATTACCGCCCAGAGGTTCCTATTTATGCCATTACACCTAACGAGCGTGTTCAGCACAAGCTGCAGCTTGCTTGGGGAGTCTGTCCTCTGAAGGGTTATCATAAGGATTCTACAGAGCATATCATTTCTCAGGCCATGAATGTTGTCAAAGCAAAGGAACACGTTAAGAAAGGAGATCTTCTTGTATTTACAGCAGGAGATCCTGCAACAAACATGACTACAGAGGGTGCAGTGACAAATATGATGCACATCATTGAGACAAAATAGCCAGGCATAAGGAGAAAATTATTATGAAGAAAAAACCGTTTGTTACTCTTGAAAAGCTGCAGGAGATCACTGCAAAATATCCTACTCCTTTTCATCTTTATGATGAAAAAGGGATCCGTGATAATGCAAAAGCTTTAAAGGAAGCATTTGCGTGGAACAAGGGTTTTAAGGAGTTTTTTGCAGTAAAAGCTACGCCCAACCCATATCTGATCAAGATCCTTCAGGAATATGGCTGTGGCTGTGACTGTTCTTCCATGACAGAGCTGATGCTTTCAAAGGCCATTGGATGTAAGGAAGGAGACATTATGTTTTCTTCTAATGATACGCCGGAGAAGGAGTTTAAATATGCTGATGAGATCGGCGGTATCATCAATCTGGATGATATTACCCATATTGAAAGTGTGGAGCGTGCAGTTGGCAGTATTCCAAAGACCATCAGCTGCCGTTACAACCCAGGTGGTGTATTTAAGATCAGCAATGATATTATGGACAATCCGGGGGATGCGAAGTATGGAATGACTACGGAGCAGATCTTCCAGGCTTTCCGTATCCTGAAAGAAAAAGGCGCAGAGAATTTTGGTATCCATGCATTCCTTGCAAGTAATACAGTTACCAATGAATATTATCCAATGCTGGCAAAAGTAATGTTTGAACTGGCTGTAAAGCTTCAGAAAGAAACAGGTGCGCATGTGAAGTTTATCAACCTGTCTGGTGGTATCGGCATTCCTTACCGCCAGGAACAGACCCCCAACGATATCAAGGTGATCGGAGAGGGTGTACGCAAGGTTTATGAAGAAGTGCTGATACCGGCTGGTATGGGAGATGTGGCTATTTACACAGAACTTGGCCGTTTTATGATGGGACCCTATGGCTGTCTGGTAACAAAAGCCATCCATGAGAAGCATACCCACAAGGAGTATATTGGTGTGGATGCATGTGCAGTCAACCTGATGCGTCCTGCAATGTACGGGGCATATCACCATATTACTGTTATGGGAAAAGAGGATGCGCCCTGTGATCATATGTATGATATTACCGGTTCTCTTTGTGAAAATAATGATAAATTTGCTATTGACCGTTATCTTCCGGAGATTTCCAAGGGAGATCTGCTGGTGATCCATGACACAGGTGCTCATGGCTTTTCCATGGGATACAATTATAACGGAAAGCTGAAGTCTTCCGAGATCCTTCTGAAAGAAGACGGATCCTTTGAGATGATCCGCAGGGCAGAAACACCAAAGGATTATTTTGCTACTTTTGACTGCTTTCCGATTTATGAAAAACTTTTGGAAGATGCAGATAAATTCTGAAGAATAAAATGATTCTGAATCTATCATAAAATAGCATAAGATATTTCAGTATCTATCATAAATGGTTCATAAAAATATTTCAGTATCTATCATAAAAGGCTTGCATAAGCGAGCCTTTTGTGATAAGATAACTTTTGTTTCAAGCGCCGGCATGTCGGAATGGCAGACGAGGCAGACTCAAAATCTGTTGTAGGCAACTACGTGTGGGTTCAAGTCCCACTGCCGGCACTTTTTCAAGTTCTGAGAGATCAGGGCTTTTTTTATTTTATAATGCAATACGGAATCACTTTACAATGTTTCTGTTACGTAAGAAACGTTCCCCAAGGATGGGATGCTACAAAAAGAACTTTAATTCTAAAAAGCAATTCTAAAAAGTTTATGAAATATGATCCGGGTCTGTTGATATTCAGAATAAATAGTGATAGCATCAGGTATACAACACAAAACGGAGGAAAAAGCATGAGTCTGAATGATAAAAAGCCAGGCAAACGTCCATTATATGTATATACACTGGCTGTAGTTGTTGTGATCCTGGTTCTGAACATGTTGGTACTTCCCGTGATCCAGGGGAGAAGTGTGGAGAAGACCGATTATACCACCTTCCTGAAGAATGTGGATAGTGGCAATGTTACTAAGGCTGAGATACAGGACAGCTATATTTATTATGTGGTAGAGAAAGATGGTACCAAGACGGTGTGCAGGACAGTGCGGATGGAGGATCCCCAGCTGGTGGACCGTTTATATGAGGCCGGCACCAGCATGGAAGTGGTAGAGCCGCAGAAGCCATCCATACTTCTGAACCTGCTGGCAGGCTATCTGATCCCGATCCTGATCTTTGTACTTCTGGGCAGATGGATCTACAAGAAGATGATGAATTCTATGGGAAATGGAGGCCCTGGCGGGATGATGTCCTTTGGCAAAAGCAATGCCAAGGTATATGTGAAGTCCACCAATGGGATCAAGTTCTCAGACGTAGCCGGTGAGGATGAGGCAAAGGAGCTTCTTACAGAGATCGTGGATTATCTTCATAATCCTCACAAATATGCAGATATTGGTGCATCCATGCCGAAAGGAGCTCTTCTTGTAGGCCCTCCGGGTACCGGTAAGACTCTTCTGGCCAAAGCAGTGGCAGGGGAGGCTGAGGTTCCTTTTTTTTCCATTTCAGGCTCTGAGTTTGTAGAGATGTTTGTTGGTATGGGAGCTGCCAAGGTAAGGGATCTGTTTAAGCAGGCCAATGAAAAAGCCCCCTGTATTGTATTTATTGATGAGATCGACACCATTGGTAAGAAGCGTGATGGAGCAGGTTTCTCCGGAGGCAATGATGAGCGTGAGCAGACACTGAATCAGCTTCTTACAGAGATGGACGGATTTGATGGATCTAAGGGTGTAGTGATCCTTGCAGCTACCAACCGTCCGGATTCTCTGGATCCGGCACTTTTAAGGCCGGGACGCTTTGATCGGAGGATTCCGGTAGAGCTTCCTGATCTTCAGGGACGTGAAGAGATCCTGAAGGTACATGCAAAGAAGATCAAGATTTCTGATTCTGTACGGTTTGATGAGATTGCCAAGGCTGCAGCAGGTGCATCAGGAGCAGAGCTTGCTAATATTGTGAATGAGGCAGCTTTACGTGCAGTACGTGACGGCAGGAGATTTGCCACCCAGGCAGATTTTGAAGAAAGCATTGAGGTAGTTATTGCAGGATATCAGAAGAAGAACCGGGTTCTTTCCAACAAGGAAAAGCTTATCGTTTCCTATCATGAGATCGGTCATGCCCTGGTAGCTGCCAGGCAGACGGATTCTGCACCTGTACACAAGATCACCATTATTCCACGTACTTCCGGTGCTTTAGGATACACCATGCAGGTGGATGAGAAGGAACATTATCTTATGTCCAAGGAAGAATTGGAGAATAAGATCGCTACATTTACAGGAGGCCGTGCAGCAGAAGAACTGATTTTCCATAGTATTACTACCGGAGCTTCTAATGATATTGAGCAGGCGACCAAGATTGCCAGGGCAATGATCACCCGGTATGGTATGAGTGATGACTTTGACATGGTTGCCATGGAAAGCATGAGCAATCAGTATCTGGGTGGGGATTCAAGTCTTACCTGTTCCTTTGAGACCCAGACTCTTCTGGACAAAAAGGTAGTTGAGCTGGTACGCAGACAACATGAGAAAGCAACCAGGATCCTTACTGAGAATATTGACAAGCTTCACGAACTGGCTAAATTCCTGTATGAGCAGGAGACGATTACAGGAGAAGAGTTTATGAAGATCCTGAATGGGTCATCTGTATCTGCAGGAGCATAATATACCACGCAAAAGAGGGACTGACACACAGATTTTAGATCTGCGGGAGCCGGTCCCTTGTTTTTTTACGGATTATCCGTTATAATACCTCTGATATAGGGCTGAAAGGAGACTGGCATTATGGACTGCAGCACTGCGGAAAGTATGGTGAATCGTTATATTGATCATACATTAAGTGTAAATGAATTAGAGAGTTTTCTGGAGCATGTAGAGGAGTGTTCTTCCTGCTATGATGAACTGGAAACCTATTTTATTGTCCATAAAGCGATGGAGCAGCTGGATGAAAACGGAAAAGACCAGATTCTGGATTTTCGGGAGCTGCTGGAAGAAGATATCCGTAAAAGCAGAAGATATATCCTGAAAAAGAAGTTTATCAGGACTGTTTTTGGCGTGGGGATCTGTATTCTTGCAGCAGGGCTGGCAGGATTTCTGCTTTATGCAGTCACGCAGCTATTGTAGGAAAAGGAGACAGACAGATGAGTGAAAAAATATTGCTGATAGATGGGCACAGTATTCTGAACAGGGCATTTTACGGTCTTCCGGATCTGACCAATTCAGAAGGGCTGCATACAGGAGCTGTCTATGGTTTCCTGAATATTATTTTAAGAATCCTGGAAGAAGAGAAGCCGAAGTATCTGACGGTAGCATTCGATCTGCATGCACCGACCTTTCGGCATAAGATATATGAAGCATATAAAGGTACACGTAAGCCTATGCCGCAGGAACTGCGTGAACAGGTTCCACTGATCAAGGAGATGCTGCAGGCAATGGGCGTGGAGATCGTGTCCAAAGAAGGATATGAAGCAGACGATCTGTTAGGAACTCTTGCAAGACAAAGTGAAGCAAAGGGTATGGATGTAACCATTCTGTCCGGTGACAGGGATCTGCTTCAGCTGGCAACCGAAAAAGTGATGATCCGTCTTCCTAAGACTGTACGTGGCAAGACTACCATAGAGGATTATCGTGCTCAGCAGGTAATAGAAAAGTATCAGGTAACACCTGCACAGATCATTGAACTGAAAGCATTAATGGGAGATTCGGCAGACAATATCCCAGGGATTCCTGGCGTGGGCGAAAAGACTGCCACCAAGCTGATCGTTGAATACGGTTCCATTGAGAATGCTTATCAGCATGTGGAAGAGATCAAGCCAAATAAGGCCAGAGAATCTTTGCGGGAGCATTATGACCTGGCTCAGCTGTCCAAAACACTTGCAACCATTAATACAGAAAGTCCTGTGGATTTCTCCTATGATGAAGCCAGACTGGGCGATCTGTATACAAAAGAAGCATTTGCACTTTGTAAAAGGCTTGATTTTAAGAACCTGTTGTCCAGGTTTGATCAGACAATGTCCCAGGAGCTTACAGAAGTAAAAGAATTTTTTACCTGTGAGGATCTGTCCGGATGTGAAGCCCTTTTTGAAAAAGCAGGGAAGCAAAAGGCTGTAGGAACAGCTCTTTTATCTGACAGGGAAGGGGTTTACGGACTGGGACTTGCCATCACTGAACAGGAGATTTATTATATTCCCGTGGCTAATCTTATTACAGGCCCCTATTTATGCGGAAAGATCGCAGATCTTGCTTTAAATACCAGGATCTGCGCTATAGACATAAAAGCGATGCTAAAGCATGTGAACCTGGAAGAAGAACACCAGGTTTTTGATGCGGGTGTGGCGGCTTACCTTCTGAATCCGCTGAAATCCTCCTATACTTGCGAGGATCTGGCAAGGGAGTATGAAGGAGGGAAGATGATACCCTCCAGGGAAGAACTTCTTGGAAAGGCATCCTTTAGAAAGGCCTGGGAGGAGGAACAGGAAGGGCTTTCCTCCTATGCCTGCTATACAGCAGAAACTGTGCTTTCCTGTATGGAGCCTTTAAAGCAGGCATTGGAAGAAACAGGAATGTGGAAGGTATATACCCAGATCGAGCTGCCTCTTATTTTTACCCTTGATTCTATGGAGAAAACAGGGATCCAGGTAAAGGGAGAAGAATTAAAAGCCTACGGAGACAGACTGGCAGTCAGGATCCATGAACTGGAACAGGCTATTTACCAGCAGGCAGGAGAGGAATTCAATATTAATTCGCCTAAGCAGCTGGGTGTGATCCTTTTTGAGAAAATGGGGATCAAAGGCGGTAAGAAGACGAAAACCGGTTATTCCACAGCAGCAGATGTGCTGGAGAAGCTGGCCCAGCAGCAGCCCATTGTTAAAGATATCCTGGAATATAGGCAGCTGGCAAAGCTGAAGTCCACATATGCAGATGGTCTTGCAGGTGTGATCGAGAAAGACGGCAGGATCCATTCTACCTTTAACCAGACCATCACTGCAACTGGCAGGATCAGCAGTACAGAGCCTAATCTTCAGAATATCCCGGTACGTATGGAGCTTGGACGACTGATCCGTAAGGTTTTTGTACCTGAAGAAGGCTGTGTATTCCTGGATGCGGATTATTCCCAGATTGAGCTTCGTGTTCTGGCCCATATGTCCGGTGATCAGACTCTGATCCAGGCATATCAGGAGGCACAGGATATTCACAGGTTGACTGCGTCCCAGGTGTTTCATGTGCCTTTTGATCAGGTGACACCTCTTCAGCGAAGAAATGCAAAGGCAGTGAATTTTGGTATTGTTTACGGCATCAGTTCCTTTGGACTGAGTCAGGACTTAAGTATTACCAGAAAAGAAGCAGCAGATTATATTCAGAAATATTTTGAAACCTATCCAAAGATCAAGGAGTTTCTGGATGATCTGGTGGAGACTGCCAGGGAGAAAGGCTATGCCAGCACCATGTATGGCAGACGGCGTCCTGTGCCGGAATTAAAGTCCAGTAATTTTATGCAGCGTTCTTTTGGAGAGAGGGTGGCTATGAATTCTCCTATCCAGGGAACTGCAGCAGATATTATTAAGATTGCCATGAATCGGGTATACAAGCGTCTGAAAGCAGAAGGCAAAAAATCCAGGCTTGTTCTGCAGGTGCATGACGAGCTTCTGATCGAGACAAGGAAAGAAGAACTTACGCAGGTAGCCAAGATCCTGGAAGAAGAGATGAAAGGTGCAGCCAGCCTTCAGGTAGAACTGGAAGTAGATATGCATGAAGGAAGCAGTTGGTACGAGGCGAAATAAATGAAGATAATCGGGATCACAGGAGGGGTAGGTGCAGGAAAAAGCACTGTGCTTGCTTTTCTGGAAAAAGAATACGGTGCAGTCGTCATACAGGCAGATCAGGTAGGCCATCTGGTAATGGAACCAGGAGAAGAATGTTATGAGGATGTAATAGGTATTTTCGGAAAAGAGATCATAAAAGAGGATAAAACTATTGACCGAAAGAGGGTATCGGATGTAGTATTTGAACAGCCGCACCTTCTGAAAAAATTGGAGACTGTAATCCATCCGGCAGTAAAACGGTACATTTGCCGCAGGATCCGGGAACTTCAGGAAAGTGGATGCAGGCTTTGTGTGGTGGAGGCAGCCCTTCTTCTGGAAGAACATTATCAGGATTTTTGCGATGAGGTTTGGTATATCCATACAGATCCAAAGATCAGGATTCGTCGTCTGGAAGAGAGCAGAGGTTATACAAGGGAAAAAGCGGAAGGGATCATTGCCAGTCAGGCAACCCCGGAGTATTTTCGTGCCCATACAGATTATGTGATTGAAAATAATAATGATCTGGACAGAACTTATGCCCAGATCAGGGAGAGGATAGAGAAACATGCGGTTTTGTAGTATTGCCAGCGGAAGCAGCGGAAACTGTATTTACGTAGGCACCCAGGAGACACATCTTCTGATAGATGCAGGGATCAGCGGCAGACGGATCGAGAAGGGTCTGAATGAACTTGATCTTACAGGGAAAGATATTGATGGGATCTTGATCACTCATGAGCATTCTGACCATATAGGCGGTCTTGGCGTGATCTCAAGAAAATATCAGATTCCCATTTACACAACAGGAGGTACTGCAGATGCCATCAGCAGGTCGAAAGGACTTGGCCAGCTGCCCCAGGGACTGATCCAGGAGATCCGGGAGGATGAACCGTTTCAGATAAAGGATCTGAAAGTAAATGCATTTACCATCCCACATGATGCGGCACAACCGGTTGGCTTCCGGCTTGAACATGGCAGCAGTTCTGTAGGGATTGCAACTGACCTTGGAAAATATAATGATTATATTGTGGAGCATCTTCAGGGACTGGATGCCTTACTCCTGGAAGCAAACCATGATATCCGCATGCTCCAGGTGGGGAAATACCCATATTATCTGAAACAAAGGATACTGGGAGATCGGGGGCATCTTTCCAATGAAAATGCAGGAAGGCTTTTGTGCAGACTTCTCCATGACAATCTGAAGGCTGTATTTTTAGGACATCTTAGTAAAGAGAATAATTATGAACAGCTGGCATATGAAACTGTGTGCTCAGAAGTAACACTGGGGGATAATCCATACCGTTCCGGTGATTTCAGGATTCAGGTTGCCAGGAGGGACTGCTTATCCCAACCGGTTATTATTTAAATTTTACATATAGAAAGGATAATACGATGAAAAAGACAATTATTACTGTAGTAGGAAATGACACTGTAGGGATTATTGCGAAAGTATGTACTTACCTGGCTGATAATCAGGTAAATATTCTTGATATTTCCCAGACCATCGTACAGGGATATTTTAACATGATGATGGTAACTGACACCAGCGCTTCCAAGAAGGATACAGGCGCTCTTGCTGACGGGCTTTCAGCTCTGGGCGATGAGATCGGCGTAGTGATCCATTGCCAGCATGAAGATATTTTCAACGTGATGCACCGTATCTGATATGGATTTTAGAAAAGACTGCAGAAAGTAAAGCAGCGGCAACAAAAGAACAGCGGAAGCAGACCTGGAAGCAAGGAGAAGAATATGATCAACATTTTTGAAGTAAATGAGACAAATAAAATGATAGAGCAGGAAAATCTGGATGTGCGTACCATTACCCTGGGTATCAGCCTTTTGGACTGCATTGACAGTGACCTGGATAAATTAAATGAGAAGATCTACAATAAGATCACAAAGAAAGCAGAGAACCTTGTATCTACCGGAGAACAGATTTCTGCAGAGTTTGGGATTCCCATTGTTAATAAAAGGATTTCCGTTACACCCATCGGCCTGATCGGAAGTGCTGCCTGCAAAACAACAGAGGATTTTGTATCCATTGCCAAAACACTGGATCGTGCTGCCAAAACAGTTGGTGTGAATTTTATCGGTGGATATACAGCTCTTGTAAGCAAGGGCATGACACCTGCAGAGGAGCTTCTCATCCGTTCCATTCCCAAAGCACTTGCCTGCACAGAGCGTGTATGCAGCTCTGTAAATGTAGGTTCCACAAAGACAGGTATCAATATGGATGCGGTAAAGCTTATGGGAGAAATGGTGGTTGAGACTGCAAAAGAAACAAAGGATCAGGATTCCCTGGGCTGTGCCAAGCTGGTTGTATTTTGTAATGCACCGGATGACAATCCGTTTATGGCCGGAGCTTTCCATGGCGTTACAGAAGCAGATAGTATTATTAATGTAGGTGTCAGCGGTCCAGGTGTTGTAAAGACCGCTCTTACAAAGGTGCGTGGTGCAGATTTTGAAACTCTTTGTGAGATGATCAAACGTACTGCATTTAAAGTAACCCGTGTAGGACAGCTGGTAGCAAGGGAAGCTTCCAGACGTCTTGGTGTGCCTTTTGGCATTGTAGACCTTTCCCTTGCCCCCACACCGGCCATTGGAGACAGTGTGGCTGAGATCCTGGAGGAGATCGGCCTGGAGCGTGCAGGCGCACCAGGTACGACTGCAGCGTTGGCGCTTCTGAATGACCAGGTAAAAAAAGGCGGGGTTATGGCTTCCACAGCAGTAGGCGGCTTAAGCGGTGCTTTTATCCCTGTAAGTGAGGACCAGGGTATGATCGATGCGGTGAATGCAGGCGCTCTTTCCATCGAGAAGCTGGAAGCTATGACTTGTGTATGCTCTGTAGGCCTTGATATGATCGCAGTACCAGGGGATACTAAAGCCTCTACTATTTCCGGTATCATTGCAGATGAAGCTGCCATTGGTATGGTCAATCAGAAAACAACAGCCGTTCGTCTGATCCCAGTGATCGGAAAAGGGGTAGGAGAGACAGTTGAGTTCGGCGGTCTGTTAGGCTATGCACCGATCATGCCGGTGAACCCATTCTCCTGTGATGCATTTGTGGAAAGAGGCGGCAGGATCCCGGCTCCTATCCATAGCTTCAAAAATTAAACCACAATCCCTGGTATCATAAAAAATGTGTTGACATTCGAGAATTAGTGTGTTAAAGTAACAACAGTTAAACCAACGAGAAAGAGTAGTAAGCATTCATGTAACATTACAGAGAGCAGGTATTGGTGGAAGCCTGCATGGAGCGGTTTGCTGAATGGCCTTTTGAGGGCGGCCCGAAATCATTTACAGTAGAGTAGGAGCCGACGGGAACCGGACCCGTTATCAATCAGGAGTGTATGATAGTACATGCAAAAGTGGATCAAAGATCAATTTGAGTGGTACCGCGATAATAAGAACATTATTACCGTCTCAAGAACAGCAGATATGTTGTCTTGGGACGGTTTTTTTGACACCAGGGTCAAAAGGTCTAAATCCACATGAGCTTGCTCATAAGTCGTAGGTGTCAAAACACTAAGACAGGTTCAGCGGATCAAGAAAGGAGAACGAAAATGAAAAAAAAGATGATGGTATGTGTAATGGCAGCAATGGCAGCAACAGCAATGATGACAGCAACTGTAATGGCAGATGACTTCAAGATCGGTATCTGTAATTATGTGGATGATGCATCCCTGAATCAGATCGTAGATAATCTTCAGACAAAACTGGAAGAGATTGGTAAAGAAAAAGGCGTAAATTTTGATATTTCTTATGAAAACTGTAATGCAGATGCAAATGTTATGGAGCAGATCATTTCTGATTTTCAGGCAGATGGCGTAGACTTAATGGTTGGTGTAGCTACACCTGTTGCAATGCGTATGCAGTCTATGACAGAAGGCACAGATACACCGGTTGTATTTTCCGCAGTTACAGATCCTGTAGGTGCAGGACTGGTGGAATCCCTGGAAGAGCCGGGAGCAAATATTACAGGTACTTCAGATTATCTTGACACAGCATCTGTGATGAATCTGATCCTTGCTGTGAATCCGGATGTGAAAAAAGTAGGTCTTTTATATGATGTAGGACAGGATTCCTCTGCAGCAGCCATTGAGGAAGCAAAAGCTTTCCTGGAGGAGAAAGATATTGAAGTTGTAGAGCGTACAGGTACCACAACAGATGAGGTACAGCTGGCAGCAGATGCATTGGTAGCAGATGGTGTGGATGCGGTATTTACACCTACAGACAATACTATTATGACAGCAGAGCTTTCAATTTATGAAAAATTTATGGAAGCAGGAATCCCTCAGTATACAGGAGCTGATTCCTTTGCGTTAAACGGAGCTTTCATGGGATATGGCGTTGATTATGCGAATCTTGGACAGGAAACAGCAGACATGGTAAGCCAGATCCTTCTGGATGGCGCAGATCCGGCTGCTACACCTGTTAAAACTTTTGATAATGGTACAGCAACCATCAATACAGAGACATGTGAGGGCCTTGGACTGGACCTTGAAAAGGTTAAGGCGGCTTTTGAGCCACACTGCACACAGATTAAAGAAATCACAACTGCTGAAAGCTTTGACGAGCTGAATGCTGATTGATCGGAGGAATTTATTGTGAATATCGCAACCATTCTAACACTGGGAGAGACTGCATTAAAGCTGGGACTTATTTGTTCCCTTACAGTTCTGGCACTGTTTCTCAGCTATTCCATGCTGAACGTATGTGACTTGTCAACTGATGGCTGTTTTACACTTGGAGCAGCAGTAGGGGCAACCGTAGCGATCAGCGGACACCCGTTTTTATCCATTCCTGCAGCTATGGCTGCAGGTGTAGGCTCCGGTTTTGTAACTGCGATCCTGCAGACGAAAATGGGTGTGGACAGTCTTCTTGCCGGGATCATTGTGAATACAGGACTGTATTCTGTGAACATTGCAATGATGGGAGGCTCCTCCCTTTTGAATATGAACAGGACCACTACCGTATTTACGATGATGAAGGATGCACTGAAAGGTACACCTCTCCAGGGAAGGACAGAGATCCTGATCGCATTGATCGCAGTAGTGGTCGTGGTTGCGTTCCTTGTATTTTTCCTGAAAACAAGACTTGGTCTTGCGATCCGGGCTACCGGAAACAATCCGGATATGGTTAAATCTTCTTCTATTAATCCGGTATTTACAACCATCGTAGGGCTTTGTGTGGCCAATTCCTTTACAGCACTTTCCGGATGCTTGCTGGCTCAGTCGCAGAAGTCTGTAGATATTAATATTGGTCAGGGTATGGTGACCATTGCCCTGGCATCCCTTCTGATCGGGGGAACCATCCTGGGCAAGGGAGGTATTTTACTTCGGGCTGTTGGAATGGTTTTAGGTGCTTTCATTTTCAGACTTGTATATACCATTGCACTTAGACTGAATATGCCTGCATTTATGCTGAAACTGGTTTCCTCTGTGATCGTAGTCCTTGCAATCTCTGGCCCATATCTGAAGAAACAGTGGCCGCAGATACGAAGAAGGATGACACACAAGAAGGGAGGTATCTGACAGATGCTGGAATTAAACCATGTTTCCAAAACCTTTAATCCGGGAACTGTAAATGAAAAAAAGGCCTTAAGTGATCTGTCTCTTTCTTTGAAACCAGGTGATTTTGCTACGATCATCGGTTCCAACGGAGCCGGAAAATCCACATTGTTTAATGCAATCTGTGGGGATTTTCTTACGGATTCAGGATCGATTGTCCTGGATGGACAGGATATTACCTTTGTGCCACAGCATATCCGTTCCAAAAGTATCGGACGGCTGTATCAGGATCCTATGAGGGGGACTGCACCTGGGAATGACCATTGAGGAGAATCTTGCACTGGCAGCTGGCAGAGGCGGATGGCTTTCTCATGTATCCAAAGCAGACAAGGAAAGGTTCAGGGAACAGCTGGCACTTCTGGATATTGGGCTTGAGAACCGAATGTCACAGCCGGTAGGACTTCTTTCCGGAGGACAGAGGCAGGCTTTAAGTCTTCTGATGGATACCATGAATCCACCCAAGCTGCTGCTTCTTGATGAGCATACAGCAGCACTGGATCCGGGTACTGCGGCTAAGGTGCTGGCAATGACAAAAAGGGTGGTGGAAGAGAACCATCTTACCTGTCTGATGATCACGCACAATATGTATTCAGCCCTGGAACTGGGCAATCGTACGCTGATGATGGACAGCGGCAGGATCGTGCTGGATATCAGCGGAAAAGAAAGAGAAGGCCTGACAGTTGCCGGCCTTCTGGAAAAATTCAATGCTGGAGCAGGAAAAGAACTTGACAATGACAGGATCCTGCTTTCTGGAAAAGATAATTAAATCGTAACCAGTTAGTATGTGCACATTTCCTGCCAAATAGTTACATTAAATCATTATAAAATGACCACCGGCTGGCTGTATTCGTGAATGAATGGCTGGCCGGTTTTTTGTGAAAGCATGGTCTGATACAGATTGGAAGCAAAAACAGTCTCCTGAAACAGAGCATTATCTGCAGGGGGAAGCAGCAAAGCTGCATCTGCTGCTTTTGACAGAAGAGGCATGGAGCCTCTTTTTTTTATTTGGGATAAAAGGCTGCTGCTGGCCTTACGAAAACCAAGAATGTGTGCATAATGAAAATCGCTGGGGGTGTGCCGGATCTGAAGCAGGGCATGAAGCAGTGCACGCTGAATGCGGGTCTGGGTTATATTCTTCGTTTTAACCTTTGATGCAAATTCAGTAAATGTGCTATATTCCCAGGCACAGGTACAGATCCGCCTTGCAAGATCTTCGTTCATATCCAGATACTGCTGAAGAGAATCTGGTGTTTCCAGGAGAAGACGATATCTGTAAAGAGGATCCAGGTCACTTTCTGTTAAATACAGCCCTTCCTCAATTGCCTTTTTAAAAACAGAAAAGGCAGGCGATGGAATCTGATCCTGAAAACAAGCCAAAGGCTCCTTAAAAAGTTGGGTGCGTATACCGGAAGCAGAAGGAAAAGTATCTGACAGATCAGTGTCATGGTAGCCGCTGCCTTCTCTTTTCAGGGCATAAGGCTGGATGGGGCTTTTCAGGGAGAGAATTGCCTTACAGTATTCAAGCCCCAGGATGGTATTAGGCTTGGAAAGCAAGGCGGCAAGCTGAGGATTATGAGTATAAAGGGTAAGGGCATTGCTTCTGGCAGCAGGAAAGGAAAGCCCTTCTTTCAGGCTCTCTGTAAGAAGCTGTCTGTATGGCTCTGGTTCCTTGAGCAGGATCCGTGCAAGCTCCATAAGAAGCTGTGTATCTGTGGATTCACTGCCAAAGCAGAGAACGTCTGTTACGCCAAGGCCGAAGAGCAGGCGTACAGCTCCCTTTGCAAAGCCTTCGGCACTGGCTGTGGAAACAGAAACGGCAGCTCCACCACCAGGTCTGCGCCGCAGGATAAAGCCATCCTGGTACGTAAATGCTTTGGGAAAAGGGCAGGAGTGCCCCGCTGCACAAAATCTCCGCTCATGGCGATCACAATATAATCCGCATGAAGCATCTGGCGGATTTGATCAAGCTGATATTTATGGCCTGTGTGAAAAGGATTGTATTCGGCAATGATACCTACAGTTTTCATGAAATTGTACCTCATAAAATACGATTATATGGCACATTCTACCATCGAAATGCTTGAAATACAAGACCGGGAGGTTTATAATATATTACAGGTATGGCCTGAGAAAATGAATTTCCGTCGGGCCAACACTTATGAAAGGAGCTAATGAATTATTATGGGATTTATTGATGTAATCAAAAACAGAGCAAAAGCAAACGTAAAAACAATCGTACTTCCTGAGACAGAGGATATGAGAACTCTGGAAGCTGCTGACAAGGTCCTGAAAGAGGGGTATTGCAAAGCTGATTCTTATCGGTAATGAGGAGAAGGTTAAAAAGAGCGCAGCAGAAGGCGGCTTTGATATCTCCGGTGCACAGATCGTTGATCCTGAGACTTCTGAGAAGACACAGGGATATATTGACAAATTAGTAGAGTTAAGACAGAAGAAGGGAATGACTCCTGAGCAGGCAAAGGAGATCCTTCTGAACCAGTATCTGTACTATGGTGTTATGATGGTAAAGATGGGCGATGCAGATGGTATGGTATCCGGTGCATGTCATTCTACAGCTGACACACTCAGACCATGTCTGCAGATCCTTAAGACAAAACGAGGCACAAAGCTTGTATCCGCATTCTTCCTGATCATTGTTCCGGATTGCGAATATGGCGCAAAGGGTGCATTTGTATTCGGAGATTCCGGACTGAACCAGAACCCGAATCCGGAAGAACTGGCAGCGATCGCTGGATCTTCAGCTGAGTCCTTTAAGCTTCTCGTTCAGGAAGAGCCTATTGTTGCAATGCTTTCCCATTCCACAAAGGGCAGTGCAAAAAGTACACGCAGATGTTGACAAGGTTGTTGAAGCTACAAAGATTGCCAAAGAGCAGTATCCAGAGCTTGCACTTGACGGAGAGTTCCAGCTTGATGCAGCTATCGTTCCAAGCGTTGGCGCTTCCAAAGCTCCTGGCAGCCCGGTTGCTGGTAAAGCAAATGTATTGATCTTCCCGGATCTTGATGCAGGAAATATTGGTTACAAACTGGCTCAGCGTCTTGCAAAGGCTGAAGCATACGGACCTATCACACAGGGTATTGCTGAGCCTGTAAATGACCTTTCCAGAGGATGCTCTGCAGATGATATCGTTGGTGTAGTAGCTATCACATCTGTTCAGTGCCAGGCTCAGGACTGATCCATCCGTTCCTGCAACCTATTATTAAGTACATACTTAGTACAGTGAATATATGATACAGTTACCATATTAATTACTGTGAACGGTGTGAACAGTAACTCATATTAATTAAGGAGAGTAGAAAAATGAATGTATTGGTAATTAACTGCGGAAGTTCTTCCCTGAAGTATCAGCTGATCGATTCTGAGACAGAGGCAGTCCTTGCAAAAGGTCTTTGCGAGAGGATCGGTATTGACGGAAGACTTGTTTACCAGAAAGCTGGCAATGACAAAGAGATCACAGAGGCTTCCATGCCTACCCACAAAGAGGCTATCCAGATGGTACTGGATGCACTGACAAATGACAAGACAGGTGCTATTTCCAGTCTGAAAGAGGTTGGAGCTATCGGACATCGTATTGTCCATGGCGGTGAGAAATTTGCTTCCTCTGCAATCATCACAGATGAAATGATCGCAGCTGTTGAGGAGTGCAATGATCTGGCACCTCTTCACAATCCTGCAAACCTGATCGGTATCCGCGTATGCGCAGAGCTTATGCCTGGAGTTCCGCAGGTAGGTGTATTTGATACTGCTTTCCATCAGACAATGCCTGCAAAAGCATATCTGTACGGACTTCCTATTGAATACTACAAGAAATATAAAGTAAGAAGATACGGCTTCCACGGTACATCCCACAGCTTTGTATCCAAACGTGCGGTTGAGTTCCTTGGCCTTGACAAGGACAATTCCAAAGTGATCGTCTGCCACCTGGGCAATGGTTCTTCCATCAGTGCTGTACAGAATGGCAAATGTGTGGATACAACTATGGGTCTTACCCCTCTTGAAGGTGTAGTAATGGGTACACGTTCCGGTAACATTGATCCGGCTATCGTTGAGTACATTGCAAAGAAAGAGAACCTGGATCTTGCAGGCGTTATGAATGTGCTGAATAAGAAATCCGGTCTTCAGGGTATGTCCGGTGTATCCAGTGATATGCGTGACCTGAGATCTGCAGCTGCAGAAGGCAACGAAGATGCTAAGAATGCTATTGAGGTTCTTTGCTATGGTATTGCTAAGTTTGTAGGCGGCTATGTGGCAGCTATGAATGGTGTAGATGCTATCGTATTTACTGCAGGTATTGGTGAGAATGTAGGCATGATCCGTGAAAAGGTATGCTCATATCTTGGATTCCTTGGCATTAAGCTGGATGCAAAAGCAAACGAGGCTATGGGAGAAGAAGTAGTGATTTCTGCTGCTGATTCTGCTGTTAAGGTTGCAGTTATTCCTACTAACGAAGAACTGGCAATCTGCCGTGATACAGTTGCTCTTGTTAAATAATTCCATGCAGCATTCTTGAGAATAAATGGGGATGTGCCTTGGGCAGATCCCCATTTTTATGACTGTTACAGCAAATTTCATAAAAAGCAACATTTTTTTCATAAAAAGCCGCAATTTATACGTTGACAAAATACAAAGCCAAATGTATAATTGATTGAGTGTGATCAGGAGATAATTATGCGGATTCATTTATCGGATATTTCGTCCAGTGAAGGTAAGTGCATACAGCAGTCCGTTCCTTTTTGAGATGGATTGGATTTCTTTTCAGACAGGTACATATCCTGTTCTGGCGAAGGAACCGGTAGAGCTTTGTATTACCAATACCGGAGACCGGATTCTGGAACTGACAGGACATGGACAGATCACAGTGTCGATTCCATGTGACAGATGTCTGGAGGAAGTTTCGGTAGATATTCCTTTTCAGATCCAGAGAAAGCTGGATATGAAGCTTACGGAAGAAGAACGGATAAATGATCTGGATGAGAGCAGCTATCTAACAGGTATGGACCTGGATGTGGACCAATTGGTCTATCTTGAGGTACTGATGGGCTGGCCCTTAAAGGTTTTATGCAGAGAGGATTGCAAAGGTATCTGCAGCCAATGTGGGAAAAACCTTAATGACGGTCCCTGCGGATGTGTGGATGAGCCTAAGGATCCCCGCATGGCAGCTATCAGTGATATATTCAGTAAATTTAAGGAGGTGTAACCAATGTCCATCTGCCCAAAGAATAAATCTTCCAAAGCAAGACGTGATAAGAGAAGAGCAAACTGGAAAATGAGCGCTCCGAATCTTGTAAAATGCAGCAAATGTGGTGCTCTGATGATGCCGCACAGAGTTTGCAAGGCTTGTGGAAGCTATAACAAAAAAGAGATCATTAAGGTTGAAGACTAATTCAACACTGCAGAAATGATTCAAGGGGCTGTGGCATTAACAGCGGACATGGATAAGAAGTATTCGTGGCTGGTGTTAATGTTGCAGCCCCTTGTTTTGGGGTAAAAAGGGGGTAAATATGAAAAAAGAGGCAAAAACCGCAGTGAATCAGATCACAGAAGGCGTGATCTGGAAACAGCTGCTTTTATTTTTCTTTCCAATTGTTTTCGGTACATTTTTTCAGCAGATCTATAATACGGCAGATACTATTGTAGTGGGCCGCTTTGTTGGAAAACAGGCACTGGCTGCAGTGGGTGGATCCACCACTGTGATCGTGAATCTGGCAGTAGGTCTGTTCGTAGGCCTGTCTTCCGGTGCGTCTGTGATCATCGCACAGTTTTACGGGGCTAAGGATGATGGCAGCCTGGAGAAAACTCTTCACACAGCATTCGCATTTTCTACCATTGGAAGCATTGTGCTGGGAGTGATTGGCTATGCCGGCTCCAGATGGATGCTGCAGATCATGGATACACCAGCAGATGTGCTGGAAGATTCTGTATTATATCTGCATATTTATTTTATAGGCATGCTTTTTAACCTTCTATATAATATGGGAGCAGGAATCCTCCTGGTGCAGTAGGAGATTCCAAACGTCCTCTGTATGTACTGATAATTACATGTACTGTAAATATTATCTTGGATCTTCTTCTTGTGATCGGATTCGGCCTGGGCGTTCTTGGTGTGGCTGCTGCGACGGTGATCTCTCAGGCGATCAGTGCGGTTATTGTGGTGGCAATGCTGCTGAAAACGAAAGAAAGCTACCGGCTGATCCCATCCAGGATCCGCTTTCACAGCCGTTATCTGAAAGCAATTCTCAGGATTGGAATACCGGCAGCTCTTGAATCTACCATGTATAATGTATCAAATTTGATCATCCAGGTATATGTTAATAAGCTGGGTACAGATACTGTGGCTGCCTG
>NZ_JAYFUY010000079.1:0-28752 GCF_059933065.1 Blautia sp. HA3515
CATCCCGCGCAGCATCCCCGGCGCAGAAGCATTATGGGAATGTGCGATCACCTTGCCCACACCAGCCTCTTTTGCCAGGCGAAGGGGAAGGATATTGGCTGCGGAGAGCATATTTACATGCACCACATCATATCTGCCCTCTGCAAGGATATTTTTCATGGCTTTTACATAGCCGAAATAATCTTTTTTTACATTTGGCACCAGAAAAACCTTTCCACCCAAAGATAGTATCTCCTGATGAAAGGCAATCTCTCCATACATGGAAACGAAATCAAACCGGATCCCTTTTAGGGAAAGCTTGCCGGTAATAATTCATTACAAAGGCTTCCACTCCGCCTGGGTTATTCCCCATGCCGATCTGTAATACTTTCATACAAAACTCCTGCTTATTTTCCTAATCAGGCCATCATAGCCGGTATATTTCTTCAATGCATTGATCACCACACTAAGCACTAGAGAGATCAATAGGATTGCCAGCGGTACAAGTGCAAAATACTTTAAAGACCACAGATAGGACTTCAGGTAATCTCTCACAAAGGTATGTACAAGCCAGATATTTAAGGAATGCTTGCCTAGGAAGCCAAGCAGCCTTTTAAGGCCGGGGATCCGGAATACATATTCCTTAAGGAAAAGGATCAGGATAAATGGGATGAATGCAAACTGGTATTCCCAGCAATAGGAAAAGGGCAGAAGCCGATAGCTTTGATAGCCCCACAAAACCAGTGCCGCCAGCAGCACAAACTTCAAAAAGCCGCCTGCATACCTGCTTCCAAAAGGAACCCATCTATGAAACCTGGCAAACACGTCCTTCTTGCAGCATACCATGCCCACAACCAGTGCCATTAAAAAAGTCAAAAGGAGATCTGCCTCCCCGAAAACCGATATTCAGAAGCCTTGGCAGAAGAAAAACAAGGCCAATGCAGGTCAGGCTGCCCATTTTCAGGATCACTTGTCCCAAAACCGGCACCAGAATGATAAAGGTAATGGCTGCTCCCATATACCACCAGGCTCCATTTACACTTTTGGTACCAAGAATGTCTAGAAAGCCCAAGCGCATCTGTCAGGATCCCGGCAGCTTTCTCCCAAAGGGTAGTTCCCCATTTGCCATAGGAAAAGCCATTTCTGAACTCCATACACAAGATAGGCAGGAACAACAAGAAACCAGTAGCCTGAACAGGTACTACAGATGCCTTTTTACAAAGGCACTGTCAGAAATCCGGTTATCAGGATTCTGGTTTCTCAAATATCCATACATTAGTCCGTATCCTGATACAAAAGCAAAAATACAGACACAGATTTTCATATAAAGGGCCAGATGAATCACATTCTCTGCTGTAAACGGTGTAAAAAGGATCTCATATCCTGCAAACTTCTTCTCTGTACGGTAGCAATGATGAAATACCATCATCAAAATAGCAATCCCCTTTAATGCAGCAGAATCTTCAATCCTTCTCCCATATTCCCTCCATACTTTGGCTATCAAACAGTAACTTTTGATCAGCCTCCGATCATCTGTTCATACTGTTCAGAAATCGTATCAATATCTCCATAGGATACCACCTTTCCTTTTTCAAGGATAATGGCCTTATTGCAAAGACGCTTCACCTGCTCCAGGGAATGGGATACAAAAAGCACCGTCACTCCTGAATCAAACATGCTTAATATCTTATTCTCGCTTCTTTCTTACGGAACTTTGCATCTCCTACGCAACACCTCATCCAGGATCAGGATCTTAGGAGATACCACTGTAGCAATAGCAAAACCAAGCCTGGATTTCATACCAGATGAATAATTTTTCACAGGTACATCCATAAAATTCTTCAGTTCTGAGAAGTCTACGATCTCCTGATACTTCTCCTGGATAAAAGCTTTGGAATATCCAAGCATTGCGCCGTACAGGAAAATATTCTCCTGACCTGTATACTGAGGATCGAAGCCTGCTCCCAGCTCCAGAAGCGGAACGATCTTCCCGTTCTTTGTCACAGTTCCTTCCGTAGGCTTAAACACTCCGGAAATCACCTTTAAAAGGGTACTTTTCCCTGCTCCGTTCAGTCCAAGGATCCCTACCCGGTCTCCTTTATTCACAGTAAAGGTAGCATCCTTCAATGCCCAGAATTCATTGTACTGGATCTGGCCTTTGATCATCTTTATTACATAATCCTTCAGGCTGTCTACTTTTTCTTTGCTAAGGTTAAATTTCATGCTTACGTGATCTACAATGATCGCCGGTTTATCACTCATCTTCTCTTACTCCTTACCTCTTAAATATGAAGAATAAAATCGTCCTGCTTTTTCTTGAAGCATACAAGACCGATCACCAGGCATAAAAGACTGAATGCTGTTGTATACATCAGATAATGCATATTGATAGGCTTTCCAAATACAGAATCCCTGAAGATCTTGATGATCCCGTAAAGAGGATTGTATTTCAGGATCCAGAACCATCCGCTCTTCAGAAGCTTCTCAGGATAATAGAAAATGGCACAGGTATACATGATGATCATCAGCACAACAGACCATAAATACTCCATATCCCTGAAGAACACGCCAATGGTAGCAAGAATCATCCCGCATCCATAGGAAAGGATCAGGACCAGAAGCAGTGCGATAGGTGCCTGAAGCAGATAAATGGTAGGCTTGATCCCAAGAACAATGCTTACTGCTGCCAGCACGATCAAAGAGATCAGGAATATAATGTAGTTAAAAATAACCGTTGATAAAGGGTACAGGTACTTAGGCACATATACCTTCTTGATCATAGCTGAATTGGCACGTATGGACTTCAGTGCTGACTTGGTAGCTGTGGAATAATAGCTGTAGATCAGACGCCCTGTCAGAATATACACAGGGAAGGTTTTGTCTGTATTACCATACAGAGTACCAAATACAATGGTCAGAACGATCATGGTAAGCAGCGGCTCCAGAAGAGACCACACAATACCAAGATACGAACGCCGGTATTTCAGTTTGATTCCTTTTTTTACAAGCTCACTTAACAGAAATTTGTACTGTATAAGATTGTCGATGTATTTCTTCATTTTTACTTTGCTCCATCTTATGTCTTTTTTGGTTCCGCGAACCGTCTTAGTATTGTAGCATATTATCAGACTGGTTGCAACGGTTGTAAAAAGCGGCTACCTTTCCTTTCCCAGGGCAAGTCGGTTCATCTGGGTTGCCAGATAGCCTGCACCGTATCCATTATCAATATTTACTACCGCAATACCGTTGGCGCAGGAATTGATCATAGTAAGAAGTGCTGACAAGCCATGGAAATTCGCTCCGTATCCTACAGAGGTAGGCACAGCGATCACAGGTCTGCTTACCAGACCACCCATCACACTTGCAAGTGCCCCTTCCATCCCGGCCACAGCTACCACACAGTTCGCTTTCTGTATCATATCCATTTTTGAAAAAAGCCGGTGCATCCCGCTGACCCCTACATCATAGATCCGATCCACATAGGTTCCGAAAAACTCTGCGGTCTGGGCCGCTTCTTCTGCCACAGAAATATCAGCAGTGCCTGCCGTGCACACAGCCACCCGGCCTTCGTGAAGTTTATCCGGCTTTTCAATCTTCAGGATCCGGGAAACCGGGTCATACTGTACCTGGGGAAGTCTTTCCTTGACCAGCAGATACTGTTTCTCACTGGCTCTTGTACCAAGCACCTGCCCTTCTTCCTGATACAGCCTTTCGTATATGTTCAACAGATGTTCATCTGCCTTATTGCTGCAATATACCACCTCTGCAAATCCTGTACGGGCCTTCCGCCCTGTGTCCAGCTTTGCATAATCCATTTCCTTATATCCATCCTGCTTTAAGATACGCTGGGCATCCTCCAGCGAAAGGGTACCCTCCTGGACCTGCTTCAGTATTTCTGTTAATGTCATTCTATCTATCCCTTCATGTTCCGGCAAAATCTTGTGCTTTCCTGTCTTACGAATCACATGATACGTATTTCTATTCACATAAAACAGCCTGTGAACAACAGCTTATAAGTTCCTGTGAACAGTAATCATTATACATATTCCCCATCTGTTGTTCAATAAAAAAATGGGAGCTGCCATAGTATATCTTACCAGACAGCTCCCGGTTGTACAAATTATATATATTATGATATTACTTTACTGCTGCTTTTTTGTCACCAAGAAATCCGATAGATGTTTTGCAGATCAGCTTATCAAAGATCATAAACATAGCCGGCAGAACAAACAAAACAACGATCATACTGATGATGGCTCCACGTGCAAGCAGTGTGCAGATAGATCCGATCATCTCAACCTGGGAATAGCAGGATACTCCAAAGGTTGCGGCAAAGAAGCTCAGTCCGCTGCTGATGATGGATGGCATACTGGTCTTATGAGCGATGCTGATGGCTTCCATTTTGTCCTTACCGCGCTGACGTTCCCTCTGATAACGGGTAGTCATCAGGATCGCATAGTCAACTGTAGCTCCCAGCTGGATGGCACCGATCACAATACTTGCCACAAACGGAAGGCTGATGCCCTGGTAAAACGGGATTGCCATATTTATCATAATAGCAAATTCGATCACTGCTACCAGAATGATCGGCAGGGAAACGGACTTAAACAGGAACATAATGATCAGGAAAATAGCTCCAATAGAGATCACATTTACCCTTACCAGGTCTGCGTCTGTAGTATCCTGAAGGTCTTTCATAAGAGGTGCCTCTCCGATCACCATGCCGCTCTTGTCATAGCTTTTCACGATCTTGTCAATGGCTTTGATCTGTGCATTTACCTCATCTGTAGCAGAACCATATTCGGAGCAGATAAATGCCAGCTCATAATCTTTTCCCTTGAATATTTTCTTAATATCGTCAGGGATCACGGAATCCGGTATGGTAGGACCGATCAGGGAATTCATGCTGATGCTCCACTTCACACCATCCACTTGATCGATCTCATTCAGCATTTTCTGTTTTTCTTTGGAATCCATGTTCTTATCCATCATGATCATATGGATATTACTCATGTCAAAAACATTCTTCAGCTCATCGTTGGCCACATTACTGTCCAGGGTAGCAGGAAGGGATTCAGCAATATTGTAATAGATCTTTGTATGATTGTTTCCGTAAATTGCAGGGAACAAAAGTACCAGAAATACCAGGATCCATACTTTATAATGCTTTGTAATAAATGCTGACGGCTTATCCATCTTCGCCATCAAAAGCTTATGCTGTGTTTTCTCAATCGGCTTATCAAAGAAAAGCACCAGAGCCGGAAGGATGGTTACACAGCAGATAACACCGATCACAACGCCCTTTGCCATAACAATACCCAGGTCACGGCCCAGGGCAAAGGTCATAACACACAGGGCAATAAAACCTGCCACTGTAGTTACAGAGCTTCCGGCTACTGATTTGAAGGTATTGGCAATGGCATGACCCATGGCACGATTCTTATCTTCCGGAAATCTCTTTTTATTTTCCTCATAACTGTTCAGAAGGAAAATAGAATAATCCATTGTTACACCAAGCTGAAGAACAGCTGTCAGTGCCTGTGTGATATAGGAAGTTTCTCCAAGAATGATATTGCTTCCCAGGTTGTACAAAATAGCAAGCCCGATACTGAGCAGGAACAAGAACGGAACCACAAAGGATCCGGATGTAAGCTCCAATACCACCAGACTAAGCACTGCTGCGATCACCACGTAGATTGGCAGTTCCTTCATGGCAATGTTCTTGATATCTGTAACAACACCTGTCATGCCGCTGATAAAGCACTGCTTATTGGCAATCTTCCGAAGCTCTGTCAGTGCATCCATGGCATCATCCGATGATGTAGTATTATCGAACAGCACCAGCATCATGGTTGCGTCTCCCTTGAAAAAGGCTTCTCTTAGATCCTGGGGAATCATCTCCACAGGCAGGCTGATATCTGCCACATCATCATACCAGAGAACATCTTTCACATGCTCTACCTGACTAAATTCATCTTCCAGTTTCTGAACATCCTTCATCTCCATGTTTTCCACAACTACCATGGAAAAAGCACCCATTCCGAATTCATCCACCATGATATCCTGCCCCTTCACTGTCTCCAGTGTCTCCGGCAGATAACTGAGCAGGTCGTAGTTGACCCTTGTCTTCGCAATTCCGATCATAGACGGGAATACAAGCAGCAGCCCGATCAGCAGAACAAGTACCTTATGTTTGGCTATCCACTTTCCTACTTTGACCATTTATGTCATCTCCTTAACGATTTTCTTCGTTGAATAGTATAGCGCAAAATGACCAATAGTCAATATTATTTTGTTAAAAAATGAAAAATAGTCATTTTTTTAAAATCCAATGACAATTCCAATCATTCTTACAGCAAAAGCCACAATCCATGCGATCACACACTGTCCAGCCACAACTCCTGCTGCCCATCGTGTTCCCAATTCCCTTTTAATAGAGGCTATGGC
Organism: Blautia sp. HA3515; assembly: GCF_059933065.1. Classification (NCBI taxonomy): domain Bacteria; kingdom Bacillati; phylum Bacillota; class Clostridia; order Lachnospirales; family Lachnospiraceae; genus Blautia; species Blautia sp. HA3515. The sequence goes on from NZ_JAYFUY010000079.1 coordinate 6,427, forward strand.
AGCCACACATGGTGTATACAAAAGACAGAAAGCAAGCAGACTGGCTGCCCCAAGCGGATTCAGTATCTCAGCCAGGGATGCTGTTTTGCCAAGCAGCACGGACAGTGAAGATACCACACTTTCCTTTGCCATAAAACCTGTGATCAATGCAGTTGAAATCCTCCAGTCTCCAAATCCGAGAGGTGCAAACAATGGTGCAATATAACCAGAAACCACAGCCAGAATACTGTTCCTGGAGTCTGTCACCAGGTTCAGGTGCAGATCAAAGGTCTGTAAAAACCAGATCACAATGGTTGCAACAAAAATAACTGTGAAAGCTCTCTGAAGGAAATCCTTGGCTTTGTCCCAGAGAAGATGGCCTACATTCTTAGCTCCTGGCATCCGGTAGTTAGGAAGTTCCATTACAAAAGGAACCGCTTCTCCTTTGAACATGGTTTTCCCAAAAATCAACGCCATAATGATTCCTATAAAAATACCTCCAAAATACAAAAGGATCATTACAAGTGCGGCGTACTGCTTGAAAAAAGCAGCTGCAAAAAAAGCATAAATCGGAAGCTTTGCAGAACAACTCATAAAAGGCGTAAGCAATATGGTCATCTTCCTGTCTCGCTCTGAGGGAAGAGTTCTGCTGGCCATTACACCTGGAACCGTACATCCAAATCCGATCAGCATAGGCACAATACTTCGCCCGGAAAGTCCGATCTTACGAAGAAGCTTATCCATAACAAAAGCAACCCTTGCCATATATCCGCTGTCTTCCAGCAATGATAAAAACAAAAACAAAGTGACAATGATCGGAAGAAAGCTTAAAACACTTCCAACACCATTAAATATGCCGTCAATGATCAAAGAATGAAGCACCTTATTAACATTCCATGCCTCAAGTCCATGATCTACCATAGTTGTCAAACTGGTAATACCCATATCCAGAAGGTCAGACAGTCCTTTGCCGATCACACCAAAGGTGAGCCAGAACACCAGCCCCATGATCCCGGCAAAGCAGGGAAGTGCAGTATATTTTCCGGTAAGTATCCTGTCTATTTTTTCACTCTTCTCAAGTGCTCTTTACTCTCCCTGGGTCTTACAACCGTCTCATCGCATACATTTTCAATAAAGTCAAAGCGCATATGTGCGATCGCTGCCGCCCTGTCCAGTCCTCTTTCACTTTCCATCTTGTGAAATAATATGCTCAAGAGCATCTTTTTCATTTTCATCAAGCTGCAGTCTTTCCAGGATGATCGGGTCTCCCTCGGCCAGCTTGCTTGCAGCAAAACGAAGGGGGATTTGCGTCCGTTCCGCATGATCTTCGATCAGATGCATGACTGAATGCAGGCATCTGTGTACAGCACCGCCATCTTCATTTGCATCACAAAAATCCATCCGTCTTGGCCGTTCCTGATACTTTGCCACATGAATGGCATGACTGATCAGCTCATTGATTCCTTCATTCTTGGCAGCCGAAATGGGTACTACCGGGATTCCCAGCATTTCCTCCATCTGGTTCACAAGTATGGAGCCTCCATTTTCCCTCACTTCATCCATCATATTCAGTGCAAGCACCATGGGAATATTTAACTCCATCAGCTGCATGGTAAGATAAAGATTTCGCTCTATGTTAGTCGCATCTACAATATTGATGATTCCTTTTGGATGCTCATCCAACACAAAATTCCTTGTTACGATCTCCTCACTGGAATAAGGGGACATGGAATAAATTCCTGGAAGATCCGTCACAAGTGTATTCTCATTCCCCCGGATCACACCATCCTTACGGTCAACTGTCACCCCTGGAAAATTGCCCACATGCTGATTAGAACCTGTCAGCTGATTGAATAAAGTTGTTTTTCCGCAGTTCTGGTTTCCCACAAGGGCAAAGGTCAGCTTTTCCCCTTCAGGAAGCGGTGTTTCTTCTTTTTTGCTGTGAAACTTTCCGCCCTCTCCAAGTCCAGGGTGCGGAATCGCTTCCTTTCGTTTATTAGGCGGTGCAGCTTTTGCATCCCTTACATTTTCCACAATGATCTTCTGTGCATCTGCCAGGCGCAAGGTTAATTCATAGCTATGTATCCTTAATTCCACAGGATCTCCCATGGGAGCATATTTCACCATGGTAACGTCAGCCTGAGGTATCAGTCCCATATCCAGAAAATGCTGTCGTAAAGCCCCATCTCCTCCTACGGACTGTACAGTAGCTGTTTTTCCAATAGGTAAGTCCTTTAATGTCATATTGCATTTCCTCTTTTCATAGTTGATAATTTTTATCATTTACAATTTTTAGTGTAAGTCCCGTCAAACCATTTGTCAACCTTCTTTATATTTGCCAAAATCATGATTACACGGATTGTTCCGTGCTTTGCGCTCCCACAATCCTTCCCGCTATTCGCATATCGCAGGATTAACATCCCACTTTTATGCTCCTTATTGATAAAAATAATTGACAGCGCTCTTCTTTTTTGCTATTGTATGGATACAATTAATTCCTGTGAGGGAGTAGCAAGCGCTTTGCGTAGCAAGTCAACATACTGACCATTCGGTCTGGCTTGTTTTAAATTGCGAGACTCATGTATAACGTGCGGATGCTATACATGGAGTCTTTTCTTTTGCCCATATACAGCTTTTGCACTGTATATGGGATTTTTTATGGGTAAATCTATCATCAAACAAAGGAGATACTGATATGGAATGGAATTTACTATTTATTTTTAACAGCGCACTGCTGGGAGTCGGACTGGCCATGGATGCCTTTTCGGTTTCCCTTGCCAATGGTCTGGCAGAATCGGACATGAAGCCTGGCAAAATGTTTACCATAGCCGGTGTATTTGCAGGCTTTCAGGCTCTGATGCCTATGACCGGATGGATCTGCGTACACACGATTGCCAATTACTTCCAGTCTTTCCGTAAATTTATTCCCTGGATCGCTTTGATCCTTTTGGTGATCATTGGAGGGCAGCTTCTGATCAGCGGTATACGTCCGGATGATTCCGATCATCCCCGTACCGGAGTTGGTCTTAAGGCTTTACTTGTTCAAGGTGTAGCTACTTCTATTGATGCACTTTCCGTTGGCTTTACCATTGCGGATTATGGATGGATCATGGCACTTGTCTGTTCCCTGATCATTGCTGCCGTCACATTCATGATCTGTATGGGCGGTCTGAAGCTTGGTAAGAAATTCGGTACAAAGCTTGCCGGAAAAGCAGAGATCCTTGGAGGCATCATCCTGATCGCCATAGGCGTTGAGATCTTCCTCAGCAATATGTTTTAGAACGTAAAATCCCCTGGAGCCGATAGGATATATCCGGTTCCAGGGGTTTTACTATTTCTGCTGATTTCTTTGATCTTTTATTTTGACTTTACTTTTATTTTGATTTTACTTTGATCTTGATAGATGCTTTCTTCCCATCGCCACGGACTGTGATCCAGGCAGTTCCTGCTTTTTTAGCAGTTACTTTTCCATTCTTATCAACCGTAACAACCTTTGTATTGGAAGACTTCCATTTCAGATCTGTAGTGGCTTTCTTTGGATTCACGGTTACCTTCAGGAACTGCACACTGCCCTTTTTCAAAGTCATTGATTTCTTTGCAAATTTCAGCTTTGTAGCTTTCTTTGCAGATTTCCCAACAACAACCGTTACCTTCTTAGTAAGCTTTCCTGCCTTCACTGTGATCACAGCTTTTCCAGCTTTCTTAGCGGTTACTTTTCCGTTCTTGTCAACGGCTGCAACAGATTTTTTGGAGGACTTATATGTAACCTTGTCTGTTGTATTAGATGGTGCAACGATCACGCCGATGGTATCTGATTTCTTGACTTTCAGATACATGGTGGATGTGTTGACAGTCAGTTTTGTTGCTGCTACAGTTGCAGGCTTTGGTGCCTCTGTTGGCTGCGGTGCTGCAGTAGGCTGCGGTGCTGCAGTAGGCTCTACTGTTGGTGTTGGTGTGGCAGTCGGAGTCGGCTGCGGAGTATCGATCTTCTGGATACCTTCTGTAAGGAAAGTAAGCTGACGGTCAAACCATTTGCTGTCCCTGGTATTATGAGAGGAATAAGCGATTTCCTGATCCAGTGCTGAAACAGCCAGAGAATAGGTATACCATGGTCCCATTTCAACCTTATCTCCATTATTCACTGCAATTTCTTTTTCATAATAATGGGACCATGCAGCCTCACCAGCTGCCTCTGCCTCTTCTTTTGTTCCTGCATACATGTAATCGTAGCCTTTCCCGTGAAGGGAAAGCTCTGCTGTCATCTTTCCGTTTTCCACTTTAAGGACACAGGTGTTATTGATCACATTAAACATTTTGTTGTTATTGATCACCTTTACAAGGTATGTACCATCTTCCAGAGTTACCGGTGCTTTTTCTTTTACCTGGATCTGGGCATACGGAAGCACAATGCTTTCCACATTTTCATTTGCTACAGTTTTTACCACATAAGTACCAGGTGTGCCGATCTTAAAACTTATTTTACCCTGTGCATCTGTTTTTGCTTTGCCTGTTACTTCTTCGCCTGTTTCAGCATTTGCAAGTGTGATATCATACCCTTCCGCAGGTGTAAATTCATTCTTACCTACTGTTCTGCTGATATCTTTATCCATGTAATAGGAATCACCGGTGAGAGTAAGAGTAAATTCCTCATTCTGGTTTACCGTGATCTCCTGCTGTTCAAACTGCAGGTATGCCGGATTATCCACTTTTGTTGCTGAAAAAACGGAAAGCACATCTCCTTCTTTCAGCCTGCACATTCTTGGATCACTTGCCACATATTTTCCATTTACACGGAATCCAACAAAGTTTTTAAAACTCTTCTGTCCCAGAAGGAAGCCTGTACCGGCACCTCTGCTTCCGCACATCAGATATTGGGTTGGATTTGCAATATATTCCTCTCCAAACAGTTCCTTATGCAGATCGACCAGTGCATCGATCACGGTTGCACGTTTTTCCATATCACTTGACTTGTTGTAATTATCTTTTCTTTTAGAATCGGTAGGCGTCACCTTAGAAGCATCATCTGCTGTTACGTTCATAGCCATTTTTACAGGTGCTTCCCCTGGATTCTTATTTACAAAAACTGTAATATTTATGCTCTCTGCATTTTCATTCTGGCTAAGGCCTGATACAACCGACTGAAGAACATCCTTTGCATTTTTATAATCATCGTCTGCTGCATCTTCCTTTGTATATACTTCTTCTGCCGCTTTAATAGCTGTATCCAGTGTTTCTTTGCTTCCTGCTGCCCACTGTCCGGCACCATCCCCTTCTGTCATTTCATCAGAAAGCTCCTTTGAAATTGCAATGGCATCCTCAAGAAGGGCTTTTTCAGTTTCCTTGCTTAACACACCTTCCAGTTCAACCGGACCTTCTGTTCCGGATGCAGTCCAGTTTGCGGTCGCACTCTGATAGTTGTCAGCAGCAAATGTATAAGTATATGCCACAGTTTCCACCATGGGGTAGGTACCATCCTCTGATGGCTCCACAGTAAATGTCTCTCCGTTTTTCTTATAGGTAACAGACAGAACCTTTGGATTTACAACTGCCAGATGTCCGGATTTTGCCCGGATCTTAATAGAAGCCTGGTAGTTTTTCAGTGCTGTAAGGGTTACAACAACCTCCTGATCCTCCAAAGGTTTGATGAATTTTGATCTTACTACCTGATAGCCTTCTGCAGTTACTCCATAAAAATAAGTGCAATTATCCCATAAGGTATAGCTTCCATCCTCTGCTGGAGTTTCACCTGTTACTGTAAGCACTGCATCCGGAACTTCCTTGCCTTCTGCATCTATGATCTTAAAGGTAACCTTATGCTTGCTGTCTGCCTCTGCAGTCAGGGAAAGATCAACTGTTTCATCAAAGGCAGCGGTAAAAGAAGTCTGCTTTGCAACAGCATTCCCCTTTGTGCCTGCTGCAATATAGCCTTCGCTTTGTGCCTGAACAGTATATTTCTGTCCGGATTTCAGCTGATAGATGCCTTCTGTACCTGTCACTTCTTCCTTTGTGGTATTGTCTGTGACTGTGATCTGAGCTTCCGGAATCACTTCGTCAGTCTTACTGTTTACTGCACGGAAAATCACCTGACAGGTATCCGGCTTTGCTGCAAGCACAAGCTTGTAGGTGTACTCAGCAAGGGCCTGTGCACTACCATCATTAATAGCTGCATCCTCCACTGAAGGATCATACAGCTTCAGCGTAGCTGTTACCTGCTGCTCCTGGGTTCTCTTTGAGGTATCCAGAGAATACGTCTGGGATTTTGCCGGCTGCTGTTTAACGGTAGACTTAAAAATGCTCCAGTCTGAGAAGAACCATCCGCTTTTATACTCTTTTACATTTGGTCTTTTCAGGCTAATGTCAGAAACAGCTCTCTTCCTGCTGTTATAATATGCAACATTATAAGTGCTTCCATCTTTTGTAACACCATCTGTGGCGGAGATCACGTCATCCACATAATTCCTGTAAAGGAATTTTGCAGCCTCAGCAGCCTGGTCCGGTGCCTGAACTTCATCGCTTACCTTGGTTACTGAAGAAGAAAGGATCTTCACATAATGGTCTGTCCAGGTTTTATCTGTTTTTCGGGCTGCCACCTGGAACAAGGTATCCAGCTTATCTACAGCCAACGGCCAGAAAATATGCTTTGCACCATCCTCCGACGGTCTGTAAGCGATCAGCTTATCATCCTTTTCATTGACTGCATCCAGTGCATCCCCCACATACAGTCTGTCATAATCCCCATTTTTCAGTGTGACAACTGCATCGATCTCTCCATCCTTTACAAGCAGGGTGCAGGCTTCTGCCGGAAATCCGCTATCTGCCTTTACAGCTGCCTGGTAGGTACCATCCTCCAGTCTGTCCGGAGCTGGCGTTACCATAGGCACATTCAGCTTAATATGAATGGTATAAGTAATATCATGAGCAGCTGTCATTGCAATTGTTGTTGCCTGTGATCTCCATATCCTGGTTGAGAACTGCAGGAACCTGAAAAACAGATCCTGTATATTCTGTACCTGAAACCGGATAATACTCTTCTCCATCTACAACCAGCTTATTATAGCTGCTGCTGGAAAAAACCACTGTTGCAGTTACTTTTCCTCTTGTAATGGTCACCTTCGGGCAGGTAATCGTAACTTTTCCTGAACCTCCTTGGAAAGAAAGGATTCCGGAGAATAAGTTCCGTCCTGATATTTTTCTTCAGAACTGTCAGCCAGCAGAAGGTCATCCTGTACGTATTCCTCTGCATCTCCATCGGCCAGTTCCAAAACCTCATCCCCTGTATCAGGGTCAGATGCTTCTTCGCCACTGGTAAATACATCATCCACATCTTCTACATCCGCGACTGCTCCAAAATCCTCCGCATCCTGCACATCGGATGCTTCAGTGGCAGGTTCCTCCTCGGCCACATCCTGAGCAGCATCCTGTACCTCTGCAACTGCTGAAAATTCCTCTGCTGCAAAGGCAGGAGATACAGATGTTACGGTCATTGCCCCTGTTAGCAAAAGTGCTAAAAAAGCATTTGACTTTTTCCTCATTGCTACTTCCTCCTTTGATAAAATTAGGTACTCGCCACCTGTAAAGGCAGGAGTCCGCTTACATCGGATATACACGTTTCTGTGCTTTGCGTGGAATTTTAGTGAAATAGGAACATTACAAAGTAATCTCCTCTTACACACAAAAAAAGCCTGCTTTCATTTGAAAACAGACTTCCTTCAATCCTTAATCTTTCTCTGTGGTATTTAAGCTGCAATAAGGATTTATTGCAACACAAAAATACTTGTGCCAGGGCGCATAAAAATCCCCTGCCACCTTTTGATCTGATTATTTGAGTGAAAGTGCTTTCATCGGAAGCTTTTCATCGGATATTTCCAGCAGGTTTCCTGGCTTGCAGTTCATCGCTTTGCCCCCTTCTCAGACTGTCGTCCAATGGATTTACTGGCATTGCTCCCTGCTTACAGTGACCGGATCGCTCAGGATTTCCACCTGATTCTCTTTTACCCTTCACAGCTAATCTGCGTAGGCACTGAAAACATATATATTCATCTCATATGATAGCAATTTCTAACCAAAAATCAAGTCATAAAACCAAATTTTATACATAAATTTACGATGATTACAGTGTCAAAAGGGTCTGATCCCACCTGTACTTGCAGCAAGGTCTGGGAAATTGACCTTGGGACACGCCCCGATATTTGCACTTTTTAACTAATGGATGGATCCTGTACAATGCTGAATCCCATACCGTATACTCCCGGGCCGGTGTGGCTGCCTACACTGAAGGACAAATGATCGTAATAAACCTGTACCTCAGGGAACATCTCCTGGAGCATGGCCTGCCATTCCCCGGACTCTTCCGGACTCAGACCTGCCCCTGCTGCCCCAACTCTTACATATTTAGGATCTATCCCTGGAAAACGTTTTTCCAGATCCTCTTTCAGTGCTTTCAGCATAATGGTTTTTGCCTTCTTCATGCCTCGTGTTTTGGCAAAGGCATCCAGCTTCTCGCCCTGGATCGTAAGTACCGGCTTGATATGAAACACAGTACCAAGAGCAGCGGCTGCAGGCGTGATCCTGCCTCCCTTTTTCAGATATTTCAGATCATCAACTGCAAGAAAAATGCTGGAATCATAGGCTCTTTTTTCCAGATCCTCACGGATCTCTCTGGCTGATCTGCCCTCATTTGCCATATGCAGTGCTTCCATGACAGAAATACGCAAAGTAACAGAAATACGATGGTTATCTGCTACCTGTACCTTTCCCTGGAAATCCTCTGCAAGTGCGATAGCAGTAGCACAGGAACTGCTCAAACCACTGGACATAGGAATATGGATGATCTCATCATAGCCCTTAGACAGAATCTGCTTCCACATATCCATCACATCGCCAGGGGAAGGCTGGGATGTAGAAACATCATGACCTTCTGTAAGACTTTCATAAAAAAAACTTTGATCCAGATTGATTCCTTCATAATATGTTTGTTCGTCAATAATCACCGGCATAGGAAGTAAAAATATCCCCAGCCTGTCTGCTTCTTCTTTAGTGATACCGCTGTTACTGTCTGTCATTACGGCAGTTTTCATACCTTAAGCTCCCTTCCAAAACTCTTCTGCTTTCTACACCAGGAAAACTCCTATTCTCTAAGGAGTAAGTTATCATAGGTTTAACTTCTCATATAACGTCTTGCAAATTTTCCTGCTTTCGATATAATCAAAAATAATCATAACTGTATAGTACCTTCTTCGCAGTTACCAGGAAAATGCATTCCAAAGCATTTCGCAGAATATTACCTGCTGAATAGTTTCAAAATCATATGTGACGAATTGTAACACTTTCCAAATAAAGATTCAATTCTTTTTTTCAAACTGTGACAATGTAAGGAGATTTGTTCATGAGTATCCATAAAAAGAACCCATCCAACTTATTGGCGCGGAAATGTATTGCAACTGCCCTTAGTCAGCTTCTGAAAGAAAAAAGTTTTTCTTCCATCACAGTTTCCGAACTTACCAAGAAAGCCGGTGTTTCCAGAATGACCTATTACCGGAATTACTCTTCCAAAGAAGATATTTTTGAAGCCTACCTGGAGGACGCCCTGAGCTTCTATGATAAAGATATCCAAAACCTTCCCATTAAGGGTAATTACTATGATATCTCCAATCTGACCCATTATTTTACCTATGTAAAAAAGCACCAGGAATTTCTGGACAGTCTTTTCAAATGCGGATATGGTCATTTTTTCCTGAATGCCATTGATCAATATGTGATGTACCGTTGGAAGAAAGAGGATGACAGCCTGGACCATATTTACAGGCTTCACGCCTTCAGCGGGGCACTTTACAATTCCTACATCCACTGGTCTTTGGGGTGGTGCCAAAGAATCTCCTGAGGAAATGGCAATGGCACTTCGCCTTGTATTCGCAGATACATAAGGCTGATCCTGCCCCTTTTCACTTGAAAATTCACTGTCCCTGGCGTATAATAGCGGTCAGATAATCATAAAGGAAAAGACTGCTGCCACACAGATCTTTGGCAGAAAATATTATGAAAAGGAGATTTCCATGAAAAATTATCTTATAGTGTTTCTGATTTCCATGCTTCCCCTGATCGAGCTTCGAGGTGCCATTCCTTATGCTGTTGGATTTGGTCTTCCTCTTGTGCCATCCTACATCATTGCAATTATCGGGAACATGCTTCCTGTGCCATTTATTTATCTGTTTGCCCGTACGATCCTGATCTGGGGAAAGGATAAGCCGGTGATCGGTAAGTTTTTCACTTTTTGCCTTGAAAAAGGTGAAAAGGGCGGGAAAAAGCTTCAGGAAAAGGCCGGGAAGAAGGACTTTTTATCGCACTTATGCTTTTCGTAGGCATCCCACTTCCTGGTACAGGTGCATGGACCGGTACCCTTGCAGCCAGTCTTCTGGATATGGATTTTAAATCCAGTGTTCTGGCAGTTATGCTGGGTGTACTGATCGCTAGTGTGATCATGGGTGCTGCCAGCGCCGGTCTGTTTGGTGCTGCAGGTGCTATTTTCAGTTAAGAACAGAGAATATAAATATTTTGCTACTATATATAAGAAAGGATGTATCACAAATGAAAGTTTTACTTTTAAACGGCAGTCCAAGAAAAGAAGGCTGTACTTACACCGCACTTTGTGAAGTAGCCGGCGTTTTAAATGCAAATGGCATTGAAACAGAGATTTTCCAGGCTGGAGATCCTTCCCAGGAAAACGTAAAAGCTGCTGCCCAGAAATTAAAAGAATCCGATGGACTTGTAGTTGGTTCCCCGGGTATACTGGGCTTCCCCAAGCGGACAGATCATCCAGTTTATGGATAAGCTTTGCTCCCTTGCAGGAAAGGATCTGCTGTTCAAGCCTGCTGCAGCTGTTGCATCTGCCAGAAGAGCCGGCACTACTGCCACCCTGGACGTACTGCTGAAATATTTTTCTTATCACCAGATGCCAGTGGTTTCTTCCAATTATTGGCCTATGGTTCACGGCAACACCCCGGATGAAGTGCGCAAGGATGCAGAAGGTCTTCAGATCATGCGTAATCTGGGTCAGAATATGACCTGGCTTTTAAAAAACTGTATTGAGGCAGGCAAAAAAAGCAGGGATCCACCACCCGGAAACAGCAAAAGAAGATAATGACCAACTTTATCCGATAATGTGATCTGCATATCAGGCAAAGATCCATATACCAGGTATTTGAAAAAAGGGAATGTTGTATGTACACAACCTTCCCTTTCTTTTCATATTTATAACTGTTCCGCACATTTACAGTATTTCCCGGACAGTTACCCACATTTTTCTACAGGAGAGTTCCCATATGAAAATCATCTTAAAAAACATTACCAAAACCTTTCCTTCCAGATCACGCCGCGCCCATACTCCGGTTACTGCTGTGGATCATTTCAGCTTTGTGAGATTCCGGACGGACAGCTGATCGGACTTTTAGGTCCTTCCGGCTGCGGCAAAAGCCCCTACCCTGAATCTGATCTGCGGACTGGAGACCCTTGCTGAAGGACAGATTTTTTCGGAGATCAGGATGTGACCAGTCTGCCTCCTGAAAACCGTGGTGTCGGCATGGTTTTTCAGAACTACGCCCTTTACCCACATCTTACTGTACTGCAGAATATTCTCTTTCCCCTTCAGAATCTGAAAGGAAAAAACAAGCTGTCCAAACAGGAAATGCTAAACCGAACCCAGACTGCCCCGTCTGGTACAGATCCAGGAATTGATGGACCGCAAGCCAGGAGAGCTGTCCGGCGGGCAGCAGCAAAGGGTTGCCATTGCCCGGGCACTTGTAAAAATGCCTCATGTTCTTCTTCTGGATGAGCCCCTTTCCAACCTTGATGCCCGTCTCCGTCTCCAGACAAGAGAAGAGATCCGCAAGATCCAGAAGGCTACAAAGATCACCACCGTTTTCGTTACCCATGACCAGGAAGAAGCCATGAGCATTTCTGACTGTATCGTAGTAATGAAAGATGGCCTTGTGCAGCAGACAGGCAAGCCTCAGCAGGTATATGATGACCCCTGCAATCTTTTTGTTGCCAGATTTCTGGAACTCCTCAGATCAATGTATTTAAAGGCTTCAGCAAAAATGGAGGTATTTATCTGAACGATCAGAAGATCCTTTCCGCAAAGGAGCTGCCGGATCAGGAACTATATATAGGGATCCGTCCGGAAGGGTTTATCCTTAAGAGAGGGATGGACCTCTCTCCTGCCAGCGCTCAGGAGTAGAAGTGATGGGCAGGGATATCAGTGTGGTATCCACACATCCGACCTGCGAAAATCCGGCCATCCGATCCATTATCAGTGCAGAAAACAATGTAGATCTATCTTCTTCTGTGGTTCATTTTGCATTAAAACCAGGCAAGGTATTTCTGTTTGACCGGGAGACTGGCGTGCGGATACCTGCAGATCTGGCATAACAGGAGGCAGCTATGAAAAAAAGAAATTATAAAGGCTGGCTGTACCTTCTGCCTGCCATACTGTTCCTTGGCGTTTTTATGGTATATCCTCTCATTGATGTATTTATTTACTCCTTTGAAGAGGGTTATAACTCTGCCTCCCCAGACCTACTATGGCACAGGCTTATATAATTACTCCTACGTGCTTCACGATACTTATTTTTTGCAGGCAGTGAAAAACACCTTTATCCTTGTGATCATCACTGTACCTCTGTCCACGCTTTTGTCACTGCTGATCTCCAGGGCAGTAAGCAGTATCAAGGCACTGAAAAACCTGTTCCAAACCGTTTATTTCCTGCCTTATGTAACCAATACTCTGGCAGTAGGACTTGTATTTATGATCCTTTTCAAAAAAACAGCCTACACAGACGGCCTGATCAACCTGATGCTGGCCTGGTTCGGCAAAGGGCCTGTAGATTTCATTGACGGCCCTTACTGGGCAAAAATGTTTGTGCTGTGCTTTTACACCATCTGGGTTGTTATGCCTTTTAAGATCCTGATCCTTACAGGCGCCCTGGCTTCTGTAGACAAAAACTACTATAATGCAGCCCGGGTAGATGGCACTTCCAGATTCCGCACTTTTATGCGGATCACTCTGCCCATGATCTCACCTACGGTGTTTTATCTGGTGATCACCGGATTTATCGGTGCTTTTAAGGCCTATAGCGATGCAGTTGCCCTATTTGGTACGGATCTTAATGCAGCAGGTATGAATACCATTGTTGGATATGTTTATGACATGCTATACGGCAATGGAGGCGGTTATCCATCCTATGCTTCAGCCGCAGCCATCATCCTTTTTGTGATCGTACTCACCATCACCTGCATCAACCTGCTTGTAAGCTCCAGCAAAAAGAGGATATAACCATGAAAAATCAGATTGACTACAAAAAAATCAAAGCTTCTGCCAGGCGCAGACGTAGGTTCAGCCAGATATGCCTTTATACACTGCTTAGTATCTGGGGCCTGATCGTACTTTTTCCATTTTACTGGATGCTTCTAACTTCAGTAAAAAATTATAATTCCTATAACAGTGAACATATTCCCGCTTTCTTTACCCTGTCGCCTACCCTTCAGAACTATAAAGATGCATTTACCTCGGTTCCACTGGCACGTTATCTGGGAAATACCCTGTTTTTCACAATTGTAACTACAGGGATCATGATGATTGTGATCACATTGGCGGCCTTTGCTTTTGCCAGACTATCCTTTCCTGGTAAAAACCTGATGTTCACCCTGTTTCTTTCCCTGATGATGATTCCCAATGAGCTTGTGATCATCACCAACTTTGTTACGATCACAAACCTGGACATGCGTAATACCTTTGCCGGACTGATCCTGCCCTCTATCACTTCGGTATTCTATATTTATCTGCTGAAAGAAAACTTCCAACAGGTTCCGGATGAGCTGTACAGGGCAGCCAAGGTGGATGGTACATCCGATCTGAAATATCTTTGTAAAGTCATGATCCCCATTTGTAAGCCTACCATGATCACCATTGGGGTATTGAAAGTGATCGAATGCTGGAATTCCTATGTATGGCCCAGACTGATCACAGATAATCCGGATTACTATCTTGTTTCCAACGGGATCCAGGAAATCCGGGAAGACGGCTTTGGCCGCGAAAATATCCCGGCCATGATGGCAGCGGTTGTGGTCATTTCCCTGCCCTTGATCCTTTTATTCCTTGTATTCCGCAAAAAGATCATGTCCGGTGTATCGAAAGGGAGGAATCAAGAGGTAATGAAATTACATACAAAGGCTCTGCTTCTTCTTACAATGAGCAGCCCTGTCTGTCTCTTTTGGCAGGCTGCCACGGCTCCAAAGAACAGACTTCCTTCTCTGTACCGGAAGCCTTTGATACCTCCAAGGATTATGAGATCACGTTCTGGGCAAAAAATGATACCAACAAAACCCAGACCGACATTTACAAAAAAGCCATCTCTGATTTTCAGGAGCTGTATCCCAATATTACTGTAAACATCCGTCTGTATACTGATTACGGCAAAATCTACAATGATGTGATCACCAATATTGCCACAGACACTACCCCGGATGTATGTATCACTTACCCGGACCATATTGCCACCTATCTCACCGGACAGGGTACAGTAGTCCCTCTGGATGACCTGATCGCAGATCAAAAATACGGCCTGGGCGGCAGTGAGTTGGCCTTTGATTCTCCATCCAGTGATGAGATCATCCCCAAATTCCTGGATGAATGCTCTTTCGCAGGTCATTATTATGCTCTACCTTTCATGCGCTCCACAGAAGCCTGCTACGTAAATAAGACTTATGTGGAAGCCCTTGGCTACACTCTTCCCGAAACTCTGACCTGGGACTTTGTCTGGGAAGTGTCCGAAGCAGCTATGAAAAAGGATTCAGATGGAAAGTTTCTGATCAACGGACAGGATGTGATGATTCCTTTTATATACAAGTCTACGGATAATATGATGATCCAGATGCTGAAACAAAAAGGGGCAGGATATTCCACTTCTGATGGTGAGATCGATCTGTTTAATGACACAACCAAAGAACTGTTAGATGCTATAGCAGCCCATGCCAAAACAGGTGCTTTCTCCACATTTAAGATTTCCAGCTACCCAGCCAATTTCCTGAATGCAGGCCAGTGTATTTTTGCTGTGGATTCCACTGCAGGCTCTACCTGGATGGGGACCAATGCTCCATTGTGTGATATCAGTGACAGTGCACTGGTGGACTTTGACACAGAAGTGATGACCATTCCACAGTTTGACCCTGATCATCCTTCCATGATCTCCCAGGGACCTTCAGTATGTATCTTTAACAAAAAGGATCCCCAGGAGGTACTGGCTTCCTGGCTGTTCACCCAATATCTTCTGACCAATGATGTGCAGACTGCCTATTCTGAAACAGAAGGTTATGTTCCGGTTACATCCAAAGCCCAGAACAGTGACCAGTACCAGGATTATCTGTCCAGAGCCGGCGAAGATAATAACGCTCACTATAAAGTTAAAATACAGGCCTCCAGGCAGCTTCTTGACAACATGGCTAACACCTTTATCACCCCGGTATTTAACGGCTCTGCTTCTCTTCGGGATGCTGCAGGACAGCTGATCGAAACTGTTACCAAATCTGTCCGCAGAAAGCAGGAAGTCAATGATGATTTCATAAAGAAGCTGTACAGTGATGTTTCTTCCCTGTATCATCTGGACCAGGCATCCGGCACTTCTGGAGGTAAAAAAGATCTGGGCCCACTACCTGGCACTGCCTTGCTGCTTCTTGGTTCCCTGGCAGCCGCCTGGATCCTGATCCTTATATATCTGCTGCTCCGCCATTTTTGCAAAAGCAAGTAATCCCTACAGGGGTTTCATATGCCAGGCAGCATTAACAGCCTGCCTGTAACCTTTCTGAATGTGAAAAATCCCGCAGCCTGACATAACTGCCATGGCTGCGGGATTTCTATTTTTATTACTCATCCGCCTCAATTATTCTGCAGGTGTAACGGAGATGATGTGTGGATTCACACCCTCATACCAGTACAGGAAGCCTTCCATATCGATCTTGTCACCGATCTTCAGACCCTCAACTGCCTTGTACACATCAGAATCCTTGTCGCAAAGATAAGACTCTACAGTAAATGTATATGTCTCTCCATTGTAAGAAACATTAAAATACAGGTCATCACCCTGGCTTCCGGATCCATCATAATTGTAAAGGAAAGCTACATCCTCACCATCAAGCTGAGAAGCCTCTACTGTCATGCCTTTAAAAGATACGTACTCATTCTGATGGTCGATCAGCTCATCTTTTCCAAGAAGATCTGTAACATCAAGAGCTTCTGCCACATATTCTCCATCCTCGATCTCGAAGGTTGCATCTGTGATCTCAACTTCTCCTGACCACTCAGACTTATATCCTGTAACCTTGATCTTTGTTCCTGGAACCAGCTTGTCATAATCTTCTTCAGAGCAGGCCATATTGTAAACAAAGTAAGCACCGTCTTTGTCCTGTGTATAAACGGTTGCCTTATCTTCCCACCAGCTCTGCTTTGCCTGAACATAAGTCTCTACAGTAACTTCGGAATCCAGGTCGGCATCCATGTACTCCTGATAAGTCATTACGCCTTCAGACTTCTCCTCTGCAGCCTCATCCTGTGCGTCTGCATCAGTCTCCTGTGCTTCTGTTGCCTCCTCAGCTGTGTCCTCAGCCATAACTGTACACGGCAGTGCAGCTGTTAATGAAAGTGCTAACAGTACAGCAATACGTTTCTTCATAATATCCTCCTTTGGCCCGTTTTACACGGATATGTTGGTATCTTGTAACTGTCTCACTTCCTGACAGTTACTGTGTCTTTTCAAAAAGACCCTGTGTCTATTATACCCTATAATCCTGGAAAATCAACAATCATTTCTTCTTTGCAAGACCAATTACTTTCCTGACTTATATCTTCTTAGGCTTATATCTTCTCAGACTTATATCTTCTCAGGCTTATATTTCTCAGACTTATATTTCTCAGACTTATATCTTCTCAGGCTTAATTTTTTTTGGCAAAGCCAAAACTACCGCTTCACCGCCCAGCGCATTTTAGTAGAATGTGCTCTTGGATTCCCGGCGCACTCTTTTGCAGATGGACGCACCACGTCCCTGGAATAATCCTCATAAATCCCAGCCTTGTATCCATCCTTCAAAGCCCTCTTCACCAGCTTATCCTCTCCGGAATGGAAGGTAAGGATGGCAGCCCTTCCACCTGGCTTTAACGCACCGGGAAGCTTTTCCATAAACTCATATAAAACTTCAAATTCATTATTAACATCGATTCTTAAAGCCTGAAACGTCCTCTGACAGGTTTTCTTCACTGTTTCCATCCTGTCCTTCTCAGGAATGAAAGACAAAGTTTTCTCGATCACCTGGCGAAGCTTAAAAGTGGTATCTATATGATTTCCCTTTCTCACCTCATCCGTAATAGCCTTTGCGATTTCCTCACAGTATGGTTCATCTGCATTTTCTTCAAGCATACCAGCCAGTTCTTCTTTTGTAATTGTATCCAGTCGCTGTGCTGCACTGATCCCTGCTTCCTGATTCAGGCGCAGATCCAGAGGTCCATCTGTTTTAAAAGAAAAACCTCTTTTCGGGTTATCGATCTGCATGGAAGACACACCCAGGTCTGCCAGAATAAAATCAAAACCGCCTGCTTCCTTTGCAATCTGATCAATCGTACAGAAATTCTGCAAACGTATCGTAAGCAGATCTTCTCCAAATCCCTGCTCTTCCAGTCTCTTTTTTGTCTTTGCAGCCTCTTCATGATCTACATCTGTAGCATAAATATGGCCCTGCCCCTTCAGGCACTTAAGCATAGCCTTGGTATGGCCTCCATATCCCAAAGTTGCATCAAAACCAATCTGCCCCGGCTGGATCTGTAAAAAATCCAGAATCTCCTTTACCATAATGGAAATATGCATCCCTGCCGGTGTATTTCCTTTCTGGATCACATGCTGAACCGTATCCTGATATTTATCCGGCTGCAGCTCCTTATATTTCTCCTCAAATTTCCTTGGGTATTTTCCTTTATATCGAACCCGCCGCTTATGCGGTGTCTGTGATTCCTGTGTCATTTTTTCATGCTCCTTTCTGTGTGGCATCACAATTAACCCGGCCTGTCGTTTCCCTATACATATTCACCTCATCACCACAGCCTCTGAACTCAGTAATAACATCTTTGATCTGCTCCTTCAGATGCGGATACAGCACATCCGGATCACGATACTTCTTGTTTTCAAAAGTATCTAACGCAATCTCAATGATGTGATCTTCATCTACTCCATCTGACAGTAGAAAATTCTATGTATAAAAACTTCTATTGAAGATTTTTGCGGTTACCTGCAAAAATCTTCAATAGAATCATACCCCATTCATGACTGCTTTACAACCGCACTATGAAAGATTTCTGCAGTCTACTGCAAAAATCTTTCATAGCTTCACATGTACTGACAGACAAATCACAGAAAGCCACTCCACCCTCAAAAAAGGCCTCCACCCAGACGGATGAAGGCCTCTTCTTCAGGGATACCCCTGCACCTATTCTTTTCTTTTAGCGGATCAAAGTAATGGTTGAAAACAGGGAAGCAAGTGTATTGGCTACTGTGGACATACTCTTAATAAAGATATCCAGAGCAACACCTACAACGTCCTTTCTTGTATCACCAACTGTATCGCCGGTAACAGCTGCCTTATGTGCTGCAGAACCTTTGCCATGACCTGGCAGAGCTTCACTCTCAATATACTTCTTAGCATTGTCAAATGCACCACCGGAATTGCCCATAAACAGAGCTCGTGGAATAGCAACGATAGTTGCACCTACCAGAATACCACCAACAAACTGTACACCGAAAATAAATCCACCGATCACAGGAATGCAAAGAGCCATAATAGACGGCACTACCATCTTCTTCAGAGCCTGGTTAGCAGCCATACTGATCAGCTTGTTGTAATCCGGTTTTACTTTGCCTTCCAGAACGCCAGGAATGGAAAGCATCTTGTCACCCTCATCTGCCATCAGCTTGGCAGATTCGATGGTATTGTCTGTAAGCATAGCTGAGAAATACTCGATCAGTGCACCACCGATCAATCCACCTGCAACAACGATAAAGGAAGCGATATTCAGAACCGGCTCCTCTCCATTTGCAGTATAATTACCAACGTAGGCAACGATCAGGGAAACAGTTGCAAATGCAGCAGAACCGATAGCAAAGCCTTTACCGATAGCAGCTGTAGTATTACCTACAGAATCAAGCTTATCTGTAATCACCCTGACCTTATGCTCCAGGTGGCAGGACTCAGCCAAACCGCCTGCATTATCTGCGATAGGGCCAAATGCATCAATAGAAACAGTAGCGCCTACGAAAGAAAGCATACCAAGTGCAGAAATGGCAATACCATATGTACCGCTGATCTTACCTGAAACAAACAATGCAACACCAATGATCAGGATTGGGAACAGTGCAGAACGGGAACCAATCGCATCACCTTTGGTGATAACAAATGCCTCGCCCTCTGTAGCCATCTTGGCAAGATCCTGGGTCGGTTTGTATTTGTCACTTGTATAATATTCTGTAATACTTCCGATGGCAATACCACTGATGATACCCAGGATACTGGAGATCCACGGAGAAGCCCATCCGGCTTTCATTTCAGAATACAGTTCAACATTTCCAAATAATACATAGGATGCGATCAGGCTGAGAATAACCGTAAGTCCCGCAGAAATCCATGTAGCAAGATTCAGCTCTCTTGACGGGTCATCGCCCATCTTACGAACAGAGGCATAGGTAAGTCCGATCAGGCATCCGATCAATCCCACTCCTGCAAGGATCACCGGGAAAAGAATCATCCGTGTAAATGTTTCTTCCGGAATGGTTACAATATCATTTACAAACAGAGTGACAGCAATCATAATGGAGGCAGCGATAGTAGCTACAAAACTCTCCAGAAGGTCAGAGCAGTTACCTGCAATATCATTAACATTGTCACCAATAAAGTCTGCGATTACGTTGGGTACACGGCTGTCATCTTCAGGCATGTCATGACGGATCTTAGCAAGGATATCAGAAGAAATATCTGCAGCCTTGGTATAGTTACCGCCTGCAACCCTGTTAAACATGGCAACAATGGAGCATCCCAGAGAATAAGTTGTAACTCTCATAATAGAAGGATTACAGTTCATGTTCGCAATAAGTCCGTGACCGGTAGCATCTGCATCAATCCCCCAGATGATCAGCACCAGGAGAAGGCCGAACATACCCAAAAGCCTGAACTGCGATACCACTCACACTTCCGCCGCAAAGTGCAACCTTTACGGTCTCACCGATGGAAAGTGACTCACGTGCTTTATTTGCAGTACGCACATTTGCATAAGTGGCACTCTTCATACCAACGATGCAGACAAGACTGCTCATCAGACCACCCATAAGAAAAGTAATGCCACTTGTTGCTTCTACAAATAAGCTAAATACCAGAGCAATAATGATCCCGATAATGGCGATCACCTTAAACTCCGCTTTCAGAAATGTACCGGCTCCGCTGCGGATCATCAGGCCATCTCTACCATCTCGTCTGTTCCTTCTTCAAGCTTCTTAACCTTCACGTAATTGAAGAATACAAAGACGAACGCAGCAACTACTACAACCAGTACTGCGTGCCAAGTAAGTGAACTATTCATTAGTTCCACCCCATATATAATATTTTGCAAATGATACTGCTGTCATGCGTCACCTATCTCAGCCTTAGGAAACGTATTCCCTGTACCATATATGCACCCTTTAAAAAACCTTCTCCCCTTGCCGGATCCATATGCCAAACACCCCTGAAAAGCACTGTAAGATCCAACAGGTTCAACTTCTCTTTCCCAATTTAGCATAAGGATATCATATTTTTCCCTATTATGCAAGGTGATTTTTTATTTTACTTGTATATTTTTACCTGTATAGTTTTTTGCACGGACTTTATATTTTGTATTTTCACAGTTCAACATAATATTCTTAATCTGTTTTTGTTATATTTTTCACAGTCATCTATTTAAATAATGAATCATTTTCTCACAAAACTTTTTCTAAAAATCCTTCAAAAAAGCCCTGACAAATAAGATTACCTTCTGTATTAAACAGCTTCCATCACGCACTGTTCCAATAAAAATACAGTCCTGCTTTTTTAGCAAGGCTGTATTTTTATACATCATTATGCATTTTTTGATATAATTACTCTTCCCCCAGATAATATCTGCCATAAGCATCAGCTGCCTTGATCGCAGCAAATACTGTTTCAGGTGTAACCTCAAAAGGCATATTATGAAGAGTATCTGTTTCTGCACATGCAGTTTTGGCAACCTCCATCAGCTGCTCATCTGTTACCTTATCTGCTCCAAGCTCTGCCAGAGTTACAGGAAGACCTACTTCAATACACCATAAAATAATATCCTCCAGTTCTTCCTGTGGGATATTCTCCAGTACCACTTGGGTGAGAGTACCAAACGCAACCTTTTCACCATGATACATATGATGGCACTCTTCCAGTACTGTAAATCCATTGTGGATGGCGTGGGCACCTGCAAGTCCTGCGCTTTCAAAACCAATCCCTGAAAGAAGTGTATTCGCTTCAATCACCTTCTCAACTGCAGTGGCTCCACCCGTCTCCAGTGCAAGTTTTGCCTTTACACCTTCTTCCATCAAGGTATCAAAGCAAAGCTCTGCCAGTGCCATGGCTGCCTCTGTTGTTTCCCGCCTGCACAGGAGGTTGCCCCACTTCTTTTGCATGCCCTTGCCTCAAAATATGTTGCAAGTGCATCTCCCATACCGGCTACTGTAAGACGAACCGGTGATTTTGCAATAATATCTGTGTCCATCAGAACCATATTAGGATTTGACGGAAGGAACAGGTACTTCTCAAATAACACCTTCTGCTGTATAAATTACAGATAAAGCACTGCATGGTGCATCTGTAGATGCGATAGTAGGACAAATAAATACCAGGAGTTCCAGCATCATATGCCACTGCTTTTGCTGTATCAAAGATCTTTCCTCCGCCAATGCCGATGGTAAGGTCACAATTATTATTTTTAACGACCTGCACAAGACGATCAATCTCGCTATTGCAGCATTCTCCGTTGAAATAGTCAAAAACCACTTCACAGCTGCTGTTTGCAAAGCTGTCTTCTACCAGCTTTCCAATCCTTTTATAACCGCCTGCACTGATCAGAACCAATGCCTTTTTTCCGCAACTTTGCAGCATAGGTACCAAGTTTTTTCATTTCGCCTGCGCCCTGAACATATTTTGAAGGGCTGATTAAGATTTTTGCCATTTTCTCATTCTCCTTTTCTTTGTACTTAGAAGTCAGACTCCGCTTCTGGCTTT